>JBFEWA010000448.1:0-2208 GCA_041546605.1 Bermanella sp. | reverse complement strand
TGCAGATCGGGAAGTAATGTCATAACCGTGCTAGAAATCTCTGCAAATGTGTAGCGCGATCTTTGTCATATAGGCCGCAGATGTCAATAGATGATTGTCTAGCGTAGGGGATGGTCATGGAGTGTCACCAGGGTGACATAATTGGTCACCTCTTACATGCCAATCAAGAGGGTGTGAGCTGAGCGCTACGGGCCTGGTGCACCGGTTTTACGTGGATAAACACGTTTTTCGCATCGCAATACAAAACTGGCACAGTCAATGCTTAAGCCTATCTTGAGATTGTCGATTATAGCCATTAGGATGTTCTGTTATAACGGCAGGATGGAGCGCTAGGCTTGAGTCGTAGCGGTGTGACGGATCGCCCAACCGGATTTTTCGCACAAACGTAACATTAACTCTGCATAAGGAGATTTTTCCATGAAGAAGCAAAAGGGTTTTACCCTCATCGAACTGATGATCGTTGTGGCCATTATCGGTATTCTTGCCGCTATTGCCATTCCCCAGTTTAATGAATACCGCGCCAAGGCGAATGACACCACAGCAAAGGCAGACGCCAAGAACATGATGACCGTCATGTCAGCGGCAATGATCTAACTGTCGGTTAAACCAGACTTAAGGAGACGAATTATGAAGAAGTTTATTTTTGCCCTGGCCGTTGCTTCGGTTGCTGCTGTGCCTGGCGTGGCCTCTGCAGCCACGATTTTTGAAGGCACCAAATACGCACTGCCCATTGGCGGCACTGCGCCGACCGGGTTTACCGGTGCGGAGTGCGCGCTGGTGTCCGAAAACGTCAAACTCGGTGTTTCTGAGAACGTTGTCGGCGGTTTTGCTTGCGATGAGACCAACAACCTGGTCCAGGTCGCCGCTTGCCATTCGGGCGGTAGCCGTTCAACTGGTGGCGCCTGTAGCACTGACGCTGACCCCACCACCGACGGTATCCAGCTCATTCCTGGCTGTGCCGACGAGACCGGCAACTCCACCATACCGTCCTTCAATTCCTTCTCGCTCTCGAGTGCTGGTGGGGTGATGAACGAGGTCCCTCTCGGCGCTCGTTGCACCAGCACCACATTGGGCGGCATTACCTGGGTTCAATAACAACTTGTAGCTATTCGTAGCAAAAACCTTATTTTGTTACGTTGTTTCGGGGCGGTGTTTATCGCCCCGAATCTGTTTCAGGGAGTGAATGCGTGAAGTAAATATGTAGACAAGTACAAAGGATTATGCAGACACCTATACTGAAAAAAAGGAATGCGAAATGTATATTCCTGTTACAGGAAGGTATCGCAAATTGTTTTATTCGTAAGTGGTTTGTTCAATAGCCCAGTATTCTCTCTAAATTTTCTTCTTGAATTCAACAATCCTCTGCGCTCTCGCCACTCTCTGGTCAAATCCCCTTTCCTGGTTGAGGTAGATTAGTGTTCACTCCCAGGCATAGTCCTTAGGGGATGTCGATGTCAGGCGACTTGTGGTATCACCGCCTAAGTTACAGAGAAAAGTTATGTCGTATAAGGTTGGTGCATGCCACGAGGACGGTAGCCGTACCCCCGCCGTGTGCGCGTGGCTGCCAGGTGTTGATGGTACCGTAGCACTTCCGATGATGTGCTGAACTATGCGACCTGTACCGCTGATTTCATTCCTTTGCGAGCTCAAGGAGCAAGACGAGTCTCTGGCAGGGGCTGTAGCTCTCCTGGCATGGGGATCTCGCGGACTTTTTATAGGATACAGCGAAAAGAAAGAAAATTCGGCTTCTAAGTGAGGTGCGGTAAGGTCAGTCTTATTCCTGCGATTTGCAACTTTTTGCAGGTTGCCATGGTCAACGTATGAAGCTTCAAAATTCTTCATCAAAGAAAGGTGATACTGGGATATGGCGGTTTTCGGGGAGCCAAAGTTTATCCCATCTGATTTAAACTCTCTCACTATGAAAGGTGGTTCATCAGCCCATTCGCTCGCAGGTGGGTTGGATAGGCTCACACGTTGTGCCGTCTATGGGGATATCGATGAAACATGACTAGTGGTATGATAGGCGTTTATGGGCTCAAATTTTTATTAAAAACATGATGTTGTCAGCAAAATGGGCGCTTCGCCAAGGAGGCTTTCAGCTCGCGGGGGTCCCTCTTTCGCGTCTGATTAAATGGATAAATTTCCTTCTGGTGGTGCTGCTCGCCTATACCATGGCACAGCTCACTTGGTTGCTGATTCAGGAGTCTG
>JBFEWA010000427.1:0-2511 GCA_041546605.1 Bermanella sp. | reverse complement strand
GAGTCTCTTGGTAAAAAGGATATAAGAAGCATTCAAAACAAGGACGTTCAACCTCCGTCATATTATGTGTATGCCGGCAGTAGAATGGTATGAAGGGAAAGAACGAGCACAGCCCTGTTTGATTGTCATACCCACACAAACAAATTCAATGGCAAAAAGCTCTAAAATCAGAACAGATAATGCAGGGGCTAAGTGCGAGAAGCATGTGACATCCTGCTCTTGAGCTTGGCTTTGTGCTCACCAAAACCAAACCCATAAATATCAGAGCAGAAGCTATGGGTTACATTAGGCTGTTATGGTGTCATTCACATCAAGTGCTCGTTCTAGCGCCGCCATACCCGAAGGTAAATCGATGCTGGCCCCTGCGTGTTTCATGCTCATGCCTAAGGCGTGTAACGTTCTAAACAGATTGTGGGCGCGACTCTGCTCACCCATTTGCCCAATGCGCACAATAGGCAAACCAAACGAGCCAGAGATTTCCACCTTATACTGGCGAGACATATTAGACAGAACCTGCTTGCCATCTACCCCTTCTGGCAGAGTAATCCCCACCACGCTGTTTAAGCGACTGTGAGTATCTACAAACAAATCCAGCCCCATGGCCTCCACTGCAGATTGCAACGCTAAGCTGCACACCTGATGACGGGTGAAGCGTTTATCTAAAGTTTCCAAACATACCTGACGCAAGGCTTCATGTAAGGCCAAAATACCGCTAACAGGTGCCGTATAGTGGTAACCTTTTTCTTCCCAAAATTGCCTTGCAAGGCGCACATCCAAACACCAGTGAGGCATGGGTGCTGTACGCTCTAAGATGATGGGCCAAACATGCTCACTAAAGGCCACTAAGGACACGCCCGGAATAGAAGCCAAGCCTTTTTGCCCGCCTGTGATCACCACATCCACATTCCAGTTATCCATCTCTAAGGGCATGGTGCTCAAGGTACACACAGCATCCACCACAGAAAGTACACCATACTGGCGCGCCATTTGAGTAATGCGAGCTAAGTCTCGGTTCCATACGGTACAAGATGTCTCCCCTTGCACAATGGTCAGCACATCAAAGTCATGTTGTTGTAATAACTTTTCTACTTCAGCTGGATCCGCTGCTTGGCCTACTGGGGTTTCGTAAACCGTCACTTCGGCGCCGTTACGCTTAGCCATTTCCGCTAAACGTGCACTGAAGAAACCATTCTGAATGCTCAACACTTTACGCCCAGGCCAAACCAAATTGGTAATGGCCATTTCCATGGCGGCGCTGCCCGGGCCTGCCACACCGATAATGTGTTTCGATTGTGTTTGAAACACGTACTGAGACATGAGTCGAACGCGCTCAATCACCTGACTCATGGTGTCACCTAGGTGATTGATCACCACAGAGTTGGCCATGGCCACTTTTTGCGAAACTGGCACAGGGCCAGCTCCCATCAATAACAGAGGCTCATTCGGTAAAATGCTATCCAGTGGTAAATCCACCGGCGGATGAATTGTGGTCAAAGTGGTGACATCCAAACAATGAAACAGTGAAAATTAAAAACGGGCACGCAAACCAAACATAGTACCTTCGGCCATGGTCAGCTTGTCATCGTCATTGATATAAGCGCCAAGGTAACGGTATTGTGCATACACTGCCACATCCCAGTTAAAGGCGTATTCCAGCCCACCTTGGTATTCAAATTCGAGTTTTGCGCTGTCATCCCAGTCGCTACTTAAGAAAAATGGGCGAAAGTTAGCGCCGACGTTTACTTGCAAGCCCGCCACAAGCGGTAAAAAGATTTGTGCACGCATGCCAATCGCGGTGCGTTCGTAATCCAATTCGTCATTGGTGGTTTTGCTTAATTCAAAATCAAACTCGGCCCCACCTTGTGTTTCTGGGTCCGGTAAATAACCAAAGCCGCCAGCACCTAGGGCAATGATTTCAAATTCTTGTGTGCCTATATTGGTGTTCTCAAGCTTGGCCCGATCTTCACTGGCAAAATAACTTAAATACACCATGCTGGTGACTTGATCCCCTTCTTTGCCTTTTTGGGTCTCGCCAATTCCTAAGCGGTAATGTCCAAGTTCGTCCCCTTGGGCTAAATCCATAAACAAGGTGTCGTAATCTGCTTGGGCCGATAAGCTAAATGATAACGCGGTAGAAACCAGAAGCGATGTAGAGTAACGAGTAAAAAAAGTTTTCATGTGCATACCTCTTAACAATGAGGTCGAGCATACCAAAACCCAGAAGGTAAGCAACCGCAAACCCCATAAACTCTAGGCTCAATCACATAATGTAAATAGCGGCATGAAACAAGATTGGGTAAACTTGTGGCGTTTATATCCACACCTAGGTTCCCATGGATCGAAATTTCGACGGTTTATCTCAGCGTTTTAATAGCCAGATCTATGGCACCCTAAAAGGCCAGCTGCGTTTGCGTATGCTGGATCATGATTTAGAGGGCATACTGCAATCCACGTCCACCCATACGGTTTTAGATGTAGGAGGCGGTATGGGGCAGTTTTCGTCCGCCCTAT
>JBFEWA010000180.1:0-6494 GCA_041546605.1 Bermanella sp. | reverse complement strand
GCGCATGACGGCCACGTCGCGGCCATGGTAACGAATGCCGTCTTGTTGTTTGAAGCTGGCGTCGTGTTCTTCGTCGATGATGATCATGGCCAAGTTGGGCGCAGGGGTGAAAACGGCACTGCGGGTGCCAATGATGATTTGTGCGCGATCTTTATTGGTGTGATTGGCCGCCATGATCCACGCGTCTAAACGTTCTCTGTCATTTAATGCGCTGTGCAGTAATAAAATGTCGGCATCAAAACGTTGGGCAAAGCGTTGAATCATTTGTGGGGTGAGGCCAATTTCTGGCACCAAGATCAAAACCTGTTTGCCGGCTTTTATATGAGGCGCAATGCTTTGCAAATACACCTCGGTTTTGCCCGAGCCTGTAACCCCATCTAATAAGAAGGGTTGAAAGTGTTGGCATTGGGTAATGGCTGTCACCGCGCTTGCTTGCTCGCTATTCAATGCAAAGGCGGGTTGCTGCGCTTGGCCGTTGATGGCGTTAAAGCTTGGGGCGGCTTGTTCAGTAATGAGGCCTTTGTCTTTTAAGCCATTAATGATGCTGCTGGTGAATCCGGCGGCAGTAAGGTCCTTATGCCAGCAAGGGGCGTGGGCTTTGATGTGCTCATATAGCGTTTGCTGGCGCGGGGCGCGGCTTAAGCCTTCTATTAATTGAGTATCGGTCTGCTCGCTGAGGTGGTACTGGGTTTCACAGCTGGGCTCGGTGCTTTGGCCTTTGCGCAGTAACACAGGTAATAACGTATGCAGGGTTTCACCTATGGGCTGGTGATAGTACTGCTGCATCCAAACACCCAGCTTATATATGTCTTGGCTGAGCACTGGGGTGTGATCAATGCGCGAAAGAATGGGTTTGAGCTTGTGGCCTTGCTGTTGCGGCTCATCGCGAATATCCACAATGATGCCCACTAGGGTGCGCGGGCCAAAGGGTACGCTGACTCGTAACCCGCGCTGGTACTGGCTCATGTCGGTGCCCGCCAGCGGTAAATAATCAAAGCTGCGGTTTAACGGGGCAGGTATGGCTACACTTAAATAAAATGGCGCCGACATGGCTTCTCAACTGGTTTAGGGCACAAAGGGCTCCAGTGTAGCACGGCTCGGCGCCAGTGATAGTCATGGTTTGGGCCAAAAAAACCAATGCTGATAGGCACTTAAGAGAAACTGGAAAAAACACATGCAAGAGGGGGCGGGTTTTGGTAGTATGCGCCCTCCCTAGAGGTCTGTAATTCATCTAGTCCTGCGGTGCTTATTGAGGCTCAACGCTTACCAACTCTAGGAATGGTAAACGGCAGAGAATAAGTGGCGGCATAGGAAACGAGGTCATTATGAAAGAAGGTATTCACCCAGAATACGACGTACTAGAAGCGTCTTGCTCTTGTGGTAACGTTGTTAAAACTCGCTCTACCAAGCCTGGTACCATGCACTTAGACGTATGTTCTGCATGTCACCCGTTCTACACTGGTAAGCAGAAAGTTCTTGATACTGGTGGTCGTATCGATCGCTTCAAGAAGCGTTTCGGTGGTCGTACTAAAGCTTAATTGCTTCGACTCCAAACGAGGAAGCTTGGTCTTCCAACAAAAAAGGCGCTCATTGAGCGCCTTTTTTGTTTGTGTTTTTTATTGTTAGCTTGATGTAAGACAGGGTTAATGGGGGTTTTGTATATTGTGTCGAAAAATTAGCCGCTTTAATTGCCGAATAAATACTCTATGGGGTATGACTAGCGGTTTTTTTGCGTAATAATAGCCGCCCCATCGCTTGATGGAGCGGCCTGGTTGGCCCCAGGTTGGTGCAAACTAACTAACGGAATTTGTCAGAATGTCTGATTTCAAACAAGATGCTTTAGATTACCATCAGTTCCCAAAACCAGGGAAAATCAGCGTAGAGCTTACTAAGCCTGCAGAAACTTCTCGTGATCTTTCTTTAGCCTATAGCCCAGGTGTGGCTGAGCCAGTGAAAGCGATCGCTGAAGATCCAGAGAACGCATATAAGTACACAGCGAAAGGTAATCTAGTCGCAGTTATTTCTGACGGTACCGCCATTCTAGGTCTAGGTAATTTAGGTCCATTGGCTTCTAAGCCAGTAATGGAAGGTAAATCTTTATTGTTCAAACGTTTTGCTGGCGTTGACTCCATCGATATCGAAGTGGAATCTGAAAGCCCACAAGCGTTCATTGATACTGTTCGTCGTATTGCCAATACCTTTGGTGGCATTAACTTAGAAGACATCAAAGCACCTGAGTGTTTTGAAATTGAACGTGTTTTGATTGAACAATGTAATATCCCAGTTTTCCACGATGACCAACACGGTACTGCCATCGTAACCGTTGCTGGTATGTTGAATGCCCTTGAAATTCAAGGCAAAAAAATTGAAGAAGCCAGCATGGTTGTACTAGGTGCTGGCGCGGCTGCGATTTCTTGTTCTAAGCTGCTAATCAGCGCGGGCATGAAGCCAGAAAACATTTACATGCTTGACCGTAAGGGTGTGATTCACGCTGGTCGTGATGATTTGAACCAATACAAAGCGATGTTTGCAGTAGAAACTGACAAGCGCACTTTAGAAGACGCAATGGACGGTGCTGACATCTTCCTAGGTCTATCTGGTCCAAACCTATTGGCTCCTGAGCTATTAGCGAAAATGGCGCCAAACCCAATCGTGTTTGCATGTTCAAACCCTGATCCTGAGATCAAGCCTGAATTGGCTATGGAAACTCGCAGCGATTTGATCATGTCTACTGGTCGTTCGGATTACCCGAACCAAGTAAACAACGTATTAGGTTTCCCATTCATTTTCCGTGGTGCATTGGATGTTCGTTCAACTGCTATCAACGAAGAAATGAAACTAGCAGCGGCCTATGCCATTGCGAAATTAGCGAAAGAGCCTGTGACTCAAGAAGTGCTAACGGCTTACGGCTTGGATTCTCTAGAGTTCGGTCGTGATTACATCATCCCTAAAGCAACGGATTCTCGTTTGCTAGGTGTGGTATCTAACGCAGTAGCACAAGCGGCTATTGATTCTGGTGTGGCCACTTTGCCATTACCAGCAAACTACCCGCTAAAATCCATCGCTGATATCTAAGCGTGGATTGCACATTGGTCATTAATGGCCAATGACGAAAACCCAAATCATGAAAATGGTTTGGGTTTTTTTATGTCGCAAATTTGGCCCAAATACCCACAGCATTTTTAAAGTAAATGTGCTGCAATAGGACTAGAAAATAACAATAACGAGCGCCCATATGAAATGGTTTAAACGTATCGCTTTCACCTTGGTAGTGGTAACGGGTTTGGTGTTTGTAGTGGCCTATGCCACCTTGCCGAGTTTGCCAGACCTTAATCCTTTACTGGCCAAAGCCCATGATTATGACGTTGAGATCTTGCGCGACGAATGGGGTATTCCCCATGTGTACGGTAAGCAAGATAAAGATACGGCGTTCGGTTTAGGCTATGCCCAAAGTGAAGATGACTTTGCCACATTGCAAACGGTGATCTTGGCGACCCGTGGCACATTGGCGGCGCAGTTGGGAGTAAAAGCGGCGCAGACGGATTTCGTGGTGCAATACATGGGAGTGTGGGATGTGGTGAATGATCAATATGATGTGCAGGTACCTGCGGATATTAAGATCATTGCGCAAGCCTATGCCGATGGCGTGAATCTCTATGCAGCGCAACATCCAGAAAAAGTAAGCCGGTATTTATTGCCTGTTACCGCCAAAGATTTAATCGCGGGTTTTACCTTTAAAACCCCTATGTTTTACGGCTTTGATAAAGCACTGGGGGATCTTGTGAATCCAGAGATGCCCCATGAACTAGCTAAAACCGCAGATGATGCATTAACCGTTATCCCTGCCGAAGATTTACCCATAGGCAGTCAGGGCATCGCCATTGCACCGTCGCGCAGTGAAGATGGTCTGACTCATTTATTAGTTAACAGTCATCAACCATTAACCGGCCCTGTGGCTTGGTACGAAGCCCGTTTACACAGCGAAGAAGGCTGGAACATGGTGGGCTCTACCTTTCCTGGTGCCCCTGTGATTATTCATGGTCATAACAATCACTTGGGTTGGGCCAATACAGTAAACAAACCGGACTTGGTGGATTTTTATAAAATCACGGTTAACCCTGACAACGACAATGAGTATTTATTAGATGGTGAATGGCACAGCTTTGGGCACAAAACTGCGTCCATGTTGGTGACATTATTCGGCCCTATTCGTTGGACATTCACCAAAGACATTAAGCTGACTCAGCATGGCCCGGTGATGGAAACCGAGCACGGTTTGTATGCAGCGCGTTGGGCGGGTATGAACGAAGTACGTACATTGGAATTCATGTATCGCATGAATAAAGCCACCAACCAAGATGAGTTTGAGCGGGTTTTGGCTATGAATGCCATGCCCAGTATTAACTATGTGTACGCCGATAAAGACGGCAATATTGCCCATTACTACAATGCAAAATTCCCAAATCGTGTTGAGGGTTGGCAGTGGCAGCATATTCTGCCCGGTGATCGTTCCGAATTAATTTGGCAAGGCTATCGCGATGTGGCCATGATGCCAAAAACCGTGAACCCAAAAACAGGATTTGTGTATAACGCGAATAACCCACCGTTTATGGCCACAGATGGTGACGATGATGCCAAGCCTGAGGATTATCCTGCATCCATGGGCATCGAAACCTTTGTGACCAATCGTGCGCTGCAAATTGAAATGTTTGCCAAGCAGCAAGAAAAAATCTCGTTAGAAGAATTAAAACAAATTAAATTCGATAACGCTTACCATCCGTTGAGCCATCAAATACAAACCTTAAATCATTGGGTGAGCCATGTGGATGTTAGCGAATTTAACGCGCAGGAATTGCAGGGGTTAAACATCATTAAAGATTGGGATTTCCATACCAATAAAGACAATACCCGTGCGGCGTTGGCAGTGCTGACAATGGACCCAATCCAAAAAGCCAATGGCAAAGACGTGGCCGTGGATGAAATCACCCAGCATTACCAAAAAATAGTGACGGCCTTGATGCAAGCTCATGGCAAATTGGATGTGGCTTACGGTGATGTGTTTCGTTTAATTCATGGGGATAAGAATCTCGCCATTAGTGGCGGCCCAGATACGTTGCGTGCTGTGTATGGCAAAGATCTTAACGAGCAAGGGCAAGCCGAGAGCAAAGCCGGTGATGGCTTTATGATGTTTGTGAGTTGGGACAAAAACGGCTTGGTGTACAGCGAAGCGGCCCACCAATATGGTAGCGCCACTTTGGATGAGTCCTCGCCCCACTACAATGATCAAATGGAATTGTTTGTGGATGAAAAACTGCGCCTCGTGCCTTTTGCTTTGTATGAATTAAGCGGACAAGTATCGCGTCGTTATTGCCCAGGACAAGCTCCTGAACAGGTGGTGTCATACTGACGCCACCTTGATAAAGCCCGCAAACAGGCGTATAACTGCGCCACGTGTTATGGGGTGCTTTTGGGCACCATCAGGGAATACGGTGAGCATAAGCGCAAATCCGTAACTGTACCCGCAACTGTGATGGCATGGAGACATGTCTAAGTCAGATACCTGAATAACCACTATTTACCGGGCGGGATTACCTGGAATGATCTCTCAAGCGTCGTATTGTCACGACCTTCTTTTGCGATCTTTTGCATCCTGCCTTGTTATTACTTGTGGAAGCAAAGTCGTGTTCTGTATTGCACTGTTCAATTATATAACGTCATCGAGACACCTATGCTGTTAACGGCATGCCTGAGCCTGCTCGCCATGGTGCTTGATCGTGTGCTAGGGGAAGTCCGTCGTTTTCATCCTCTGGTGGGCTTTGGCCATTATGCTATGTGGCTAAAATGCATGTTCTACCCTTCTCAGAATGCATCACCTTTGACGTTATTTGTAATGGGTGTGGTGTGCTGGAGTTGCGCGGTTTTACCCTGGGTTGGATTGTCTGTGGTGTGGGTCTATCTGGCACCGACTTGGTTGGTTTTAGGCGCCTCGGTTGTGGTGTTGTATCTTGCCATTGGTGCGCGCAGTTTAGCCGAGCATGCACAGCAGGTGGCTAACCCTTTATGGCAGGGCGATATAAAAGCGGCCCGTGAACAACTGTCGTGGATCGTCAGTCGCGACACTCAAAGTTTAACTCAAGAGCAGGTGGCCACCGCCACGGTGGAAACCGTCATTGAGAACACCCATGATGCGGTCATTGCACCGTTATTCTGGTTTGCCATAGCAGGGTTGTCTGGGGTGGTGTTGTTTCGTCTATCCAATACACTGGACGCCATGTGGGGGTATAAGAATACGGAATACAATTATTTTGGACGTTGCGCAGCGCGCATGGATGATGTGCTAGGTTGGTTAAGTGCGCGAGTGACTGTGGTGCTATTTAGTTTAATTAAGCTTCGTGCCTTGTTCCAAGCGATTCGATTTGGGCGGCATTGGTATAGTCCCAATGCAGGGCCAGTGATGGCTGCCGGCGGGGCCGTTTTATACGTGAGTCTAGGTG
>JBFEWA010000064.1:0-11814 GCA_041546605.1 Bermanella sp. | reverse complement strand
TTGGCGAATGTTCTGGTGATCATTACCATCTGGGGTGGCCAGTACATCGCGGTAGTGCTCACCAAAGCAGGCTAGTGCTTGCTCAGGGGTGAAACCGTTGAGACGGCCCAGCGCGAAGACTTTTAAGCTGCCTTCGTTTTGACCTTGTTGATTCTGTACCGCTTGATCATCGAGACCATTCTTAAAGGCGGTTGGGTGCAGGTCGTACCACTTTTCCACAAGGGCAAGAGTTTCAGCGAAGGCATTTTCGTTGCTGGCTAGGCGCTCGCGGAATTGCGCCATGTCTTTTTGCAGGGCTTGTTGTTGATTGAACAGGGCCATTTCATGGGCGGATGTATCTAATTGATACTCTTGCTTCCATTGCTCGTAACTCATGCCATAGGCCCATTCACGGGCGGCAGCATCGTCAATTTGCACACCTTGTTCTTCTGCTGCGCTCTTATACCACTTGCTTAAACAATTACGGCAAAAGCCCGCTAGGGTCATCAGCTGAATGTTTTGAACGTCTTTACGGGTATCAAGGTGTTGTAAAAAGCGGCGCATTACCGCGGCTTCGATGGCATTGTTGTCCATGATCAATCGCTACTGCATAGAAATGAGAGGGCTATTGTACTTGCCCCTTGCAGCGGGTCAAACTAACGATTGCGGAAAGGCACCTGGTGCGTGCATAAGTAGCGCCCCCATTCGATGATGCCGCGAGGGAAGTGACGTCGAAACATGGCCTCAACGATTTGCGCGGTGCGGTAGTCGGTTTTCTTCAGCACTAAAAACACAAGGTCGCTGCGACGCCATTCGAATTCGGCTAGTTGGCAGGGAATTTTGGCAGCACGAATCAGGTAAGCGATCTGATAAGCGGACTCCCGTTTCATGAGTAGCATCCAATAACGGCTGCGCATGATTTCCACGGTACGAATGTCGGCAAATTGAATTTCGATGTCGGCTTTGACGGTGAGGTCTCGGCCCTTATCACGACAATGCTGCATCAATGCGGCGAAGTTTCTCGGCTCCTCTTTGTTGCAGTAGTAATAACGCCCATCCCATTCACGATAGGCAAACGGGTGGTGAACAGTTTTGTCTCCAAGGAATACCTCGGCGCTGAGCTGATCGTAGTGCTCTGCGTGGTGTTTGGGGATGTCTTTACATTCGTTCTCTGAGTATTCCACTATGTCAGCGTAATCGTAATCAATGACGCTGGACTCCACTGCGGTGACGTTTTTCATGGAAAGGTAGCGCTTATAGCGTTTGGTCTTGTAGATTTTGCGTAAAAGCTGGGCACAGTCTTTCCATTGACTACCGGCTTGTTCTAATGAATTGGCTGCGGCGGTATTCACGGCTTGTACCGATAGCCAGCGGTGACACAGGAAGCTTCTGGGGTTGATGTCGCCAATCATTTCCATGGGCATTTCGGTGACATAGCGTACGCAATACCACACAGGAAAGAGTTTCTGTAGGAAGAGGTTGGCCCAAGTCTCGATATCGACGCGGCCTACTTTCGACTTATTTGATTTCCCTGGCGGGCCGGGAAGCTTGGTGTCACTCATAGGCTTACTACGTCTTTCCTTATGCCTTTAAAACTGAGAACTAGGCAGAATCCTTTGGTTTTATATCGGCCTAAAACTCGACAACTTTAGTGAACTCTGCTTTAAAACAAGGTAGTTAATGTTCTTAGTATAGGGGAAAAAAATGGCGAATCCCCAGGATGAAACCAAACCTAAATATATGTGTTTGCAAGGCAAAACTCAGTTTGAGATGGCTCAAGCCATTGACGATGCCTTTCATGAAGCTGAGCGAATCGTGAGCCAGCAAGATGAACAGGTGGCATTGCAATGGTGGTATGGACAGCTGGAACAACAGGTTCAAGAGGAATTAGAGCTGCCCGTTAGCGTGCTGCCAGTTGGGGAAGTGAATACACAAACGCAATTTTTGGCTATGAGTGGGCGATTACTTAAATGTATTTATGCTCAAAAAAGCACAGCGATTAGCCAGTCAGCGCTGACAGTTGCATTCAAAGTGTTATTAGAACGCAGCTTATTAGATGCAATTGATATGATGCATGCCAAGCACATTTGGCGTTTTGATTTGCAGCGCATGCTGCAAACCTTACAAGGACGATTGATTCATGAATGCCAACTCCCCGGAGCAGCCCCCTAAAAGCAAAGGGCGGTTTCGTATCCAAGAAGCCATCTTAATCTTGCGTCAAGGCAAGACCCATCCTTATTGGCGTGAAGCGGCATGGCACCTCATGGAACACGCAGGCAAGGACACCCAGTTGTTACTGGAAGCGCAGCGTGATTTATTGCTGGCGGCTCAACCACAGCCTTCGTTTTGGGAGAAATATGGATTAGTAACCTTATTGGTAATACTGGCTATTGGCAGCATGGGGCTGGCCATTTGGGTATATGTGAATAAGCTCTATTGCGGCTAAAAAGTGAGAACGTTTTATCATTGATGTTATTGATGCGATCAATAATGTGGACGAAACACGCAAGCTAGCGCTACACTGTGGGCCAAGTTTAAAACGAGTTTCGGCTCAAGACCTCAATAACATTAACTATAAAACAGAGGCTACATGGCGACGATATTAATTGTGGATGATTCCGCCACCATGATGGAAGGGCACAAGCGCATCCTAGAGAAGCAAGGTCATACGGTGCACAGTGCCGAAGATGGCGAGCAGGGTGTGGCGCGAGCTTTAGAGCTATTACCGGATCTTATTTTGATGGATGTGGTGATGCCAAACATGAATGGTTTTCAGGCTACTCGCAAAATCACCAAGAACGAATCCACTAAGCACATCCCAGTGGTGATTGTGACATCCAAAGATCAAGAGACCGACATCATGTGGGGCAAGCGTCAAGGTGCCAGTGATTATTTGATTAAGCCTGCGGATGAAAATCAATTAAAAGAAACCGTAGAGCGTTTGTTGGCATAACACAGCGACATTTATCTTAGACATAAAAAAAGTGGGCACATGGCCCACTTTTTTTATGTCTGCTGTTGGCGGTGGTGGTTTGTTAGAAGTTATAAATAATCAAACTCTTGTAGTTTAGCTCACTGTCTTCGTCACCATTCGGCGCGTGATTATCATAAATCACATTCCAGGTGACGCTTAAACTAATGGTTGAGGTAACCGAAACAGTCACGGCGTTTTGCCATAGACCTTTGTCATCATCTAAGGCGTCTACATCCGGTTGAAAATATAAGGTGCTGGTATAGGTCATGTTTTCAGCCAGCTTGTTACGATATGACCAGTAAATATTGAGACGCACATTTTGCTCATCATCTTCGAGTATGGTGTCTGCGTATTCTTCATCTTCATAGAACAAGCCTAAGCCAAAATGATTAGCGGTTTTTAATTCTGGATTAGCATCCAAGGTGTAGCGCACACCGGCACCTAATAATGTGCGCCTTGCTAAATCAGAGAATAAATCTTCTTCAAATTGAGTGAAAACTTCGTGACCCCAGTGAGGATTGTGTTTGGTTAAATGACGTATATGCAGCAGGGTTTCATCGGTATTCACTTCGCTGTCGATTTCTGAATATTCGCGATTCAATAGTACGATCCACTCGTCTTTTGAGTAAGAGCGAATAAAGGTAATGGCTGAGCCCAGAGTAAACTCATCACTTTCACTTACTTCTCCGTCTAAGGTGAAACTGATGTTTCCCTTGGTGCCAGGGGTGGTGTTGTTTAAGCGTTGGTTTTCAATATTGGTGATTGCAAATGCAGAAGAGGAAACACATAACAATAAAATGTTTAATAAGCGGCTCATAATGGATCTTATCTAAAGTGATATTGCTATAACTCTAGCACAAATCACATTTGCACTCATTATGCAGCATGAGATGCTTGGCGCGCGCTGGCGAGATTGCGCACCACATTTAAAACATGTTGCCCTTCTTTGTAATCAGCCAAGACAGAGGTTTTATCTTTTAATCCCGCCAAGTGATTTTCCAGCGCATTCTCTAAATCCATGGGGCCGCTTTGATAATGTTGATAAGCCAGTTGCGTAAGCAGCCCTTGGGCACGCACTTGATGTGGCTGAATAAATTGGTTTTCGGTTAAGGCACTTTGCAGTGGCAAAATATCTTTCACTTCTAATGCTTTTACATTAAAAGACTGAGCCAAATAGTCAATGCGCTCACTCATGGAAGACAGCGCCATGTCGTTATGCTTAGCAGACGCAGGCTTGGCAACCGCTTGGGTTTTATCCACTTGGGCCATTTGCCCAAACTGCTGCATCATGCGTTTAGGTAAGCCGAAAATATCCATCTTGTTGATCGCTCATTACCAGACTTTGTAGTGAGATAATCAAGATTTGCGCCAAACTTCTAAGTGCTTGAATTTATGGAATAAAATTCGAGTATCTACTCTAAAATGGGCAAGGGCTTGCCTACTTTCAAGATTGCTTTTGCCGATGGAATCAGTAATCTTAGGCCACATATAAAAATAACACTGCTATAACAATAATTATAAAAAGCGCTACATTAGTCAGGAAACGCCAATGACAGCACTAGAGAAGGCCCAAGCGAGCGAGCCTAGCTCCATACAATATCGTGGTCGAAAGACCTCAAGAGCAGGAAGCGAGCAGCGTCGTAGAGCGATTTTAGAGGCTTCGTTACGTATCGTGGTGCGTGATGGCGTGCGCGCTATTCGCCATCGCAGCGTCGCCAAAGAAGCGGATGTGCCCCTTGCCGCGACCACCTATTATTTCAAAGACATTCAAGAACTCATCAGTGATACCTTCATGCTGTACGCCGAGAAGGCCCAGTCCATCGTGAATGTGTTTGCCCGCAAAATGTATGAGCCATTAGAAAATGCCGACGGTAAAAAGCTGGCTGAGCTGACAACTGGCCCTAAGCTAGTGGAAGTGATCGTGGATCAACTGCAGGCTTACGTGAATGAGAAAACCACCCATAACCGCGAAATGGCAGTGGCTGATCAGGCGTTCCGTTATGAAGCCTTGTTGAACGAAAACCTACGTGGATTAGCGGATCAACACGCAAAAGCCATGGAACAAAAGCTGATTGAGTTTTTAAACTTAGTGCACAGCTCCCATCCAAAAGAAGATGCGCAAATTCTTGTGAGCACTTTGCGTCGCGTTGAATATGAAGCGCTATTAGTGGCGCCAGAAGATATTGACCAGCAAGCCCAGCGAGAAATATTAGAGCGACAAGTGTCATTGATTTTAAAGATTGATGTGCCAAAAGAAGATTAAGCGTGTGAGCTTGCATAAAAAAGGAGACCTTGAGTCTCCTTTTTTTGTGTATCTATTATTTTTATTAGGATGATAACGGGTTTATCAGGCGCGTTTTTGTAAAAAGTAGCCCATGTCTTTTAAGGTGGCTTCAATAATGGTCAATTCAAAGTGGCTGAATGGACGGGCATCGCCACAAGCTTCACACACTAGGGTTGGCAATTGACGCAAGTGTGTCATGGTGTAAGTTTGTTCGTGATCGCATAGATCGCAACAAATGGGCATAGGAATGCTGCTGGGTAAAATGGTGGCAACATTTGCAGACTCAAGCTGTGCCGGTGCTGGAGCGAGTTGTAATAGCGCCATAATGGCCCCCAATAAATAAGATACGGGCGCCATTCTAGTAGCAAAAGTCGGTTTTTCTAGTACCAAAGTATCGTTTTCTCGCAAAAACCGCGAGTAGTCGGGCTTTACTCTGGATTTATGCACCTAGAGTACTGAAATATAAGCATTTTTTGGCGTTGGATGAATATCGCCAAAATTAAAGTAAATATCCTAACTTTCACGTTTTCCCCATAAGAGAGGTCACATGACTCAGGTTTTGCAGTCTATCGAACGCATTGCCAACCGTATTCCTCACCCCATGGCGTTGTTTGTGTACTTGTGTCTGGCGGTGGTGATCTTCAGTGCATTAGGGCAGTGGCAGAACTGGCAAGCGCAGCATCCAGCTACAGGGCAGTGGTTGCAGGTGCATAGCTTGCTCAGTGAGGACGGCTTGATATTTATGCTTTCATCCCTAGTGAAGAACTTCATGAATTTTGCCCCCGTGGGTCCTGTGGTGATCATGGCCTTGGCGTTTTCCTTGGCCGAACGCAGTGGCTTTTTACCTCATTTGATTACTCGATTTACCCGTTCTACACCTCAGCTTGTATTGGCCTTGGCCATTGCGTTTTTAGGGGTGATGTCCAGCATTGCCGTGGATTCTGGTTATGTGGTGCTGCTGCCCTTATGTGCGGCGGTATTCATGGCTGTGGGGCGTCACCCCATTGCAGGGTTGGCTTTGGGTTTTGCCTGTGTGTCTGGCGGGTTTAGCGCCAACCTATTAGTGGGCCCTGTGGACGCCATGTTGTCTGGAATTAGCTCGGAAGCCTTGAGTTTAGTGGCAGATAAAGAAGTGAGCATTGTGGCCAACTACTACTTTATGGTGGTCAGTGTGTTTGTGGTGATGATCAGCTGTGTTCTGGTGAATCGATTCTGGGTTGAACCTTATCTTTTACAAACTTCGACCCTGGTATTGACCCCTGAGCACACAAGCGAAACTGATGACACACAAGGCATGGGCAAGAGCGTGTATGTGGCCTTAGGCTTGGTGGTCATGGCCTGGTTGTTACTGACCTTGCCGGAGCAAGCTGTGCTGAGGAATGATCAGGGAGGCCTGTTACAGGGGCCATTCATGTCATCCTTGGTGGGCATGATTGCTCTGAGTGTGGGAATTGTTGCCACGGTTTACGGTGTGGCCCATAAGCGTTTTGCGTCCTGGGCGGACTGGGTGCGGGCGCTGGAGCGGGGGATTACTGACATCGCGCCGTATTTGGTGCTGATGTTTGTGGTGGCGCAATTCATTGCTTGGTTTAAGTGGAGCGATTTAGGGGCGGTCATGGCCATACATCTGGCGGCGCTCTTGGAAATACTGGCCATTTCAGGGCCGCTGGCGTTAGTGGCTTTGATGCTGTTTAGCGGCTTTCTCCATTTATTTATTGGTAGCGCCACGGCTAAATGGGGATTGCTTGCTCCTATTGTGGTGCCGGCCTTTTATTTGATTGGCATTGCGCCAGAGTCGGTGCAAGGGGCCTATCGTGTGGCCGATAGCAGTACCAACATTATTACGCCTTTGATGCCTTACTTCCCTCTGGTACTGGCTTATGCACAAAAATACGAGAAGGATCTATCTGTGGGGCGCTTGCTCACCTTGATGCTGCCTTATGCGCTGACCCTATTTTTGATCTGGGGCAGTTTGCTGACCATTTGGCTGTTAGCGGGTTGGCCATTGGGGCCAGAGGTCTCGAATTAATTGTAAGATTGGTTATAATGCGCCCAGTTTTTAATTGGGTGATCCTATGGCATTCGAACAGTTTGAAGACCTTGCATTTTATATCGGTCTAGCAGGCATCATGGCATTTATGATGTTTATTATTTACGACCTAGGTAAGCGCTCTAATGCCGGCAAGTTTGGCATGGGAGTATTGTTTTTTGCCCTAGGCCTTGGCATGGTCGGATTTATTATTAAAGGTGTACTCAAAGTCACCATGGGCATCTAAAGCCCGTTAAAGGCGGACAATGATCCGCCTTTTCTTCCTTTCTTCTATCTCATTTGCTCAAACACCCCGACCTCCTAAGGAACTTGATCTATATTGTTAGAGTGGCAGTATGTGAATACCCTCTTTGACTAGGAGTCACTGCATGCATGAGCAACTAAAGAGCAAATTGGCCCAGTTACAACAAACCCTCGCTGATATCGAAGAATTAGATGATGAGAGTCGTTTGCTGTTAAAAAAACTGGATCGAGATATTCAACAAGCCCTCGATGGCAACAATCCAGATGACAGTGTGAGTCATCGTCTTGAGCAACAAGCCGTAGAGTTTGATACCCAACATCCCAGTGCATCCGCTGTGATCCGAGACATTATTGATGTCTTAGGCAGGATGGGGATTTAAACCAGAGAGGTTGATCATGAAGCGTATGCCAAGAATCAAGGATGTGATGACAGCATTTCCGTTTTCCATCGAAGACTCTGCCTCCATGGCTCAGGCAAAAGCCATGATGAAAGAGCACAGGGTAGGGCACTTGCCCGTGAAACTGGCCGATGGCAGTTTGAGTGTGCTGAGCAAGCGCGAATTTGAGCGCATTGAATTGCCAGGGCATAAGCATACGGATTTTGAAGACCTTATCGTCTCGGATTTATGCCCCAATAATGTGTATACCGTTGACTTATATACTTCTCTCATTGAAGTGTTGGACTACATGAGCGATGCCCATGCGGATTGTGTACTGGTGACACGGCACGATAAATTAGCCGGCTTGTTTACGTTTTCCGATGCGTGTCATGCCTACAGCGAAGCATTAAAAGAAGAATTCTTTCCCGGTGGTGGCGATAGTGTGGCTTGATCAAATGGGGCGCACTTGCTAGTTTGTGGGCTTTGATTTCAAAGCACAGGTTGCCACATGGCCATTACGATTTTTATTTTACTTTTCAGTGTCGGGCTATTGGCCTTGCTCACGGTATTGCTGCATACCAAAAAACTTCCTCCTCTGGTGTTCGCCGCGCTTATCGCGTTATTAACGGTTTTTGACTATGCATTACTAAGCTTGGATAAAATATATTATTTGCATCGTGATCAAGACCAAGCGTTTCAAACTCAAATGGAAAAACACATTGCGGTGATTGGTCAGCTAACCCAAGTGCAGTTGGACATGGCGTTGCAATTGTTAGCGCAAAATACCACGCAAGACACAGAGGAAAGTGTGCAGCAAAAATTAACGTGGCGTGATTTGTTAATCTCACAATTGCGCTTGGCTAATTTTGAACAGGTTCAGGTGGATAAAGTTGAAACCCTGATTAATCAATCCGTGCATGTGTATTTGATGGAGCAGTTAAATAAACAATTGATTCAAGGTTTAGGTCATCGGATTTACAGTGACTTTGTGCGTTCACGTCCAAGAGATGAGTGGACGGATGAGCTGTTTGTAAAAGACATCACGGCTTATTTGAACAAACAAAACCTTATGAAGAAAGACATTCAGTTTGCCTTGGATCGCATCTCACATTTTGATGAGACAGGCCAATTGTTGAGTAACTAGGGCAATCCTAGAAAAAAGACGAAAAAAAAGCGTAGATTCAATCAGCTAAATCAAATTAACCCGTGCAAGATTAATTGGCCCCGATAAAACTGAGTCTTTCGACACGAATCTACGCTTTGCAAGAAACAAATGCTTGCTATATCCCTTATTGCAGAAAGCTTGCCAACTTTTCCCATTCTTAATTTTGCTTTGTAATGCCTCACGAACGCCCAAAAGCGGCCCATTTTTCAGGGGAAAGGCCTGAGTTGCCTGTTTTTTATTCACAATGCCATGATTTGAGGGTGTACGCATGTACCGTTATGGTGCGCATCTGGCTGAAAAGGGCTTACTTTGGTGCTCTTGCTTGCAAAGCTACAACCTGTGGGCTTTTTGCTGCAATGGCGAAAGCGGCGTCAATCAGGAGATTCGCCGCTTATGAGCCTAGAAGTGGTTTTTTATTGCTGAATGATCTAAATGGTACGAGGTTTGCTCAACTACTCAGTATTCGAGTTTTACTCATCTTAAAAGTAAGAGCACTTATGATTCCTAATCTGACCAAAGACATGATCGATATCATGCAGCAACTTCGTAAACGTCTTCGCAGTGAATTCGGGGTGGAATTAAAACTGAGCCAGCCGGATATCGTGCAAAATATCTTAGAGTTGGTGAACAAAAGTCATGACCAACGTACCCTGCTGTTATTCGCCGATCTTGAAGACATGATGGGCATACAATTAATGGTCCGTTCAGAGACGGTTGAGAACTCTCAGGCTAGCGCTAAACGCATGTACCGAGGACAGGCAATACCTGATAGTGGCTCACCGGCCATGGCGGCAGATACTCGCCCTAAGCGCATTTATCGCGGACAAGTGGTGGCCTAACACTTTAAAAGAAAGCGGCTATGCTTTAATGCTATGGCCATATCAAAAATATTACGTCAGCAATACACTCGACTGTTTGCCGTGATGGTGTCTGCGCTCATTGTTTGGGCGGCGTTAAATCAAGGCAGCAGTGCATCGGTATTTACGCGTATCGAATACCTGTTGTATGACATTCGTTTTAACCTTTTCTTACCCGTCACGAAGCGCTCTGCTGGTGATACCAAAATTGCCATTATTGATATCGATGAAGACTCCATTATCAATGAAGGGCGATTCCCTTGGAGTCGCCAAAAGGTGGCGAACCTCATTGAAAAACTTGGTGAAGCCGGGGCCTTGGTCATTGCCTTCGACGTAGTGTTCAGTGAGAAAGAAGTTAACCCGGTTGAGCGCATTCATGGCGCGGTACCCCCTGCTCTGGTGGAAAAACTACCACAGCAAGACTGGCAGGCTATCTCAGCTTTAGCGGATGCCGATGAAGTGATGGCCCAAGCCATGACGGATCATGACGTGGTGTTAGGGTTTTTCTTTCAAGATCATGGTGAATATCAAAATGGGCAACTGCCCCCGCCTGTGTTTGATATTCCGCTAGAGTGGCAAGAGCAGTTGGTGGTCACGCAGCGCCCAGGTTATACCGCGAACATTCCCCATTTACAGCAACATGCTGGCGGCGGTGGTTTTGTCACCATGTTTCCTGATTATGATGGCACCGTGCGCCGAGCCCCGTTATTGATCCGCCATGAAAATAAACTGTATCCGTCTTTGGCGTTGAGTGCGGCCATGCGTTATTTGTTTTTAGAGTCGGTGGAGCCAGAAGTGGTGGAGGTGGGTGATGTACTGGCCATGACGCAAATTGCGGTGAGTGAATTCCCTGCTTACACCACACCTGCGGGTTTTGTCATAGTACCTTATCAAGGCCCTGCATTTTCCTATCCGTATTATTCGGCTACAGATGTGCTGCGCGGTGAATTAGAGCCCGGTGTGTTAGAAGGGGCTGTGGTGTTTGTGGGTACCTCGGCCATCGGCTTAGCGGATTTAAGAAGTACCCCCATGGGGCCGCAATACCCAGGTGTGGAAGTACACGCCAATATTCTAGATGCGTTATTGCATGGCGGCTTTGCGCAAAAACCAGAATGGCAAGCCGGAGCGGTTTTTTTACAGCTGATTTTAATTGCCATCACCATGATTATTATTTTACCCATGATGGCCCCTGTGGTGATGCTCATTGGCGGTATTTTAATTGTGGCCATGGTGGTGTTTTTTAACGGCTATGTGTGGACGCTGGGTTTGGATTTACCCATGGCCGGTGCGGTGATACTGACGTTGTTCTTAACCGCGACGTTTATTACCGATGGTTTCTTACGAGAAAGCGCCAGCAAAAAAATGTTAAAGGGGATGTTCGATCAATACGTGCCACCGGCGCATATTGAAAAAATGATGGCGGACCCAGAGGCCTATAGTTTTTCCGGTGAAAGTAAAGAGCTGACGGTTTTGTTCAGTGATATTCGTAGCTTCACTAACATCAGCGAAACCTTAAGCGCGCAAGAGCTAAAACATATGCTCAATTCTTACTTTACCCCTATCACCAAAGAAATATTCGACCGTAACGGCACCATAGATAAATATGTGGGGGACATGGTTATGGCCTTTTGGGGCGCCCCTGTGGATGACGCGGATCATCGATCCCATGCGGTGACCGCCGCCCTAAACATGCAACGGATCACTGAAGAATTGAAAGTTGAATTCAAGCAACAAGGCTTGCCCGAAGTGAATATCGGGGTGGGCGTGAATACTGGCTTAATGAATGTAGGGGACATGGGATCTAGCTATCGCCGTTCTTACACAGTATTAGGGGATGCGGTGAATTTAGGCTCTCGTTTAGAAAGTATCACCAAATTTTATG
>JBFEWA010000328.1:0-3752 GCA_041546605.1 Bermanella sp. | reverse complement strand
GACTGAAGAAGATTTTGAAAACGTTGATATGGATGGTTTTTCAATTAAGCTCAATATGGGCAAAGGGTTTCAAAACAAAGGTTTTAAAGCCTTTGGGACTTTAGGGTTTTTCAAAGATACTTTAACCACTAAATTTGACTCTTCCTACAAAGAATCCGTAAGCGGTTTAGAATTTGGTGGTGGCATCGGTTACAACTTTGAAGTGGTATCCGTAGATTACGGTTTGACTCTCAGAACATCATCTGGGTATGAAAAAGATGAAATTTGGGGCTCCGATAATGATGTAACCACGGCAACTGGCTATTTATCCCTAACAGCCAATTTCTAAGAAACGCTCATTTAAGCTGCCCTCTGAAATTGGATACTTAATCTAACTTATAGAGGGCACTCCATTATGAATATGACGCTCTTTTAAAGGCTGAATAACATAACAAAAGTTAAATACTTTTGACTAGATCAATTAATGACGTAGCCCACAATCACCACTCATACTTCAGCTTGAGCAGCCCGCGGACTTGATCATAATTTGATGTTGCTAGATTTGACTCATTTTTGTCATAACCCACTTCGGCTACCACTATAAAATCGTTACTGACATTCTGTTGGATTTTAATTTTGCTTTTATAGCGGGTGTCTTGGCGTTGCTGTGCAATGCTTGGCCATGACGTATCGTAAAGTTTTTCTTCTAGTTCA
The DNA here is from genome assembly GCA_041546605.1 of Bermanella sp. Taxonomy (GTDB): domain Bacteria; phylum Pseudomonadota; class Gammaproteobacteria; order Pseudomonadales; family Oceanobacteraceae; genus Bermanella. The sequence continues at coordinate 3,059 of JBFEWA010000328.1, read as the reverse complement.
GTTTCTAAGGTTATTTTGATGTCACTGAATTTGACATTCCACGACGCGGTGGCGCTATAACTTTGGTTGTCGTATTGGTTATCGCTCACATTTTCTTGCTTAGCGTCTAGTTGCAGTTTCACATAATGCTGCATGTTGTTAATCAGCCAGTAGATACTGGGCTTAATCCCGAAACATATTGCATCGCGATTGCTGTATTGCGGAAACTTTTTTTCGCCAATATCCAACTGAGTACGCAGATACCATTGCCTTGAGGGGAAGTAACTTAAAGCAGGGCTAATTCGATTTAGGATTAAAAAATCTTGTCCTTCAATTTGTGCTTGCGCATGTAAGAGTATGCCTTCGCGTATCCAAGCACCTTTACGATCACTGATACGTAAAAAACTGGTGTGGATATCGGTATCGTATTGTGATGCTTCTAACCACCGGGTTTGGCTGTATTGATACTGGCCTTGTAAGCGCAGCACGCCTTGCCATTGATAGTCACCACCTATGGCGACACCGAATCGGTTGGAGAAATCACTGTCGTAATCGTTATTGAGTTGATTATTAGAAAGCACATTACTGTCGTATTCCAATCCCCATTCAATTGAGGCACTGAGCCCCGCATACGCGTTGTGAGTATTGATACTTAATAGCAGCACCAGTGTAATAAAATAATAAAGCAAAGAGGCCGCACGTTGCCGTGCACCCTCTTTGTTTGAATGCATACTGGATACTTGATTAGGGCATCCAGTATGAGGTTGATGTATACGCGTTACAACTGCATACATAATTGGACTCTATGTGCGTTTTATATTAGTCATCTAGCTCGACTTGCGCCGCTGAGATAATACTACCATTAAAGGTGCCTTCTATTTCTACTTTAGCATCGGCTATTAGTAGACTGGTATCCGCAAGGGCTGAAATATCAATATTCAAACCTGCAATGCTAATGCTGCCAGATGCCATTAGGCTAACATCAATGGTGCCACTGATTTCGACGGTTGTATCGGTTTCATCACGCTCTAAACGCAATGCGCGATAGCTGCCATCGGCATTTTCAGCTAGGCGTACTTCTAGGTAATCACCTACTTGAATATCCGCTGCGTTAAAATATTGCATATCGTCACGATCGTCTTTGATACGAGTGCGCGTATCCACTTGTACATCCACACCCATAACGCTCACGACATTGCCAGACACAGCCGTCACCGGACCTTCAAGCTCTACCGATACGCTATCGGCAAATTCAATTTCTTCAGCAACCAGTTGGCCTTGTGTATTAAATTCACCTTCTACACTGACGAACACATTTACATCCAGCTGGCTAATATCCGCATCTTCAATTTCGGTATTCGAGTTGAAAACTACGGTGGTGTTGGCCACTACCATGGTGTTGGTTTCAAGATCTAATGCCGAAATGTAACCGGAGATATCCACTTCCACACCCGCTTCGGATTCTTGGCGAATGTCTTCTTGTTCAATTTTAATGGCGTGTAATACACCGCTTTGAACATCACCTTCTACTTCGACTAGCATGTCGTTGCGCAGCTCTGCCTCGTCTAGCTCTAAAGACGCCGTGCTGCTGTAGTCTATGCTAAGACCCTCGATGGTGAAGGTTTTGTTGGCTGTATCTAAATTAGAGATGCTGCCTTTGATTTCAGATTCGGTTTCTGTTTCAGCTTCGATAAACGTGGCAATCAATTGACCACTGCCATCACGGTAGCCGCTTAGCTCAACCATTTGCCCCACTTGAATGGTGGTTAAATCAAGATCAGAAAAAACCGTCATTTCGTTGGTGATCACCACCTGACCCAGCACTTCTAACACGCCGGTATCACTATTAACGGCAGTCACTTGGCCTTTAATATCCGCATCGTAAATAATACGTGTGGCCACACCTTCGACACCATCATCACTGCCCACAACGGTCACCACTTGACCCACTCGTAATTGGCTTTCAACACCGGCAGTATCATCAATTTCAAATTGTGTACGGGTGCTTTGATAATGCACTCCATCAACAATAACACTACCAAAACCATCCACAGTACCCTGTACTGCGCGATTTTGGCTGGATGAACCAGATGAGGATTCGCCACATGCAGATAGCAATGCGGCTGTGGTACTTAAAACGATTGGAAGGGCGATAATTTTTTTCATGATACTGCCTCGCTTTTACTTGTTATGTGAGTTCGTATTGGTGAACTCTGTCGATCCCATTGGAATATTTCTTCCGTGTTCATGGGGTATAACGAGGCTAATTGGATTTTATTCCATAAATTTAAAAATCAATTTGTAACAGTCCGTAACCAAATTCTGTGTCCTTGCCTTTGACTCCTAAATCCTTGGCATTATCTTTAAGCGTCTGCAAGGTCTTACCTTGTTTTAAGCTGTGTAAAATCCACGGTGTGGCAATGGCATTAGCCACAGAGGTGCCGGTTTTCATGCTGTATTGGCCATTGGGTTCAGCTAATAAAATAGACACACCTGGTACAGAAAAATCAATGTGCTCACCTCGCACCGCTTTGCTATAAACATTTAATTTCTGATCAATAGCGGTGATGGCAATCACTCCAGGCTGCGCTGCTGGGTAACGGGGGAACGCCGCAGAACCTTCATTACCCACAGATGCCATAATGAAAATGCCCCGTTGCATAATGCGCTCTAACACACGAGCCAATACTTGGTTTGGCGGGCCGGACAAAGACAGATTGATTCCCTGCACATTGTGTTTGAGCAACCAGTTTAAACCCTTGATTAAATCCGCAGCCGAAGCAATGACAAACCCCTTAGGGGTTCGCGCAAACACTTCAGCATTAAACAACTGCATATCACCCAGTTGCCCACACTGGTTAATGGCCGACGCCATGGCAGTGCCGTGCTTGTAATCCGATTGGGCAGCGTCAGGAATAAATGATGCTTGGGTTATTTGGGTTACAGCAAAACAACCATGGTCGGTTTGAATGGCGCTGTCCATCATGCCAACTCGCATGGCATTGGCCGTTAATGGCTGGGTTGAAATCACGCTATTGGCTTGAACTAACGAAATGCCTTGCGCCTTTTGCTCATGATTT
>JBFEWA010000503.1:0-1532 GCA_041546605.1 Bermanella sp. | reverse complement strand
GTTTCGGCATCGGCATCCATGCGCAAATCTATGATCTTTTGTGCGGTCTCTGGCATGGGTGGCATGTCGAGGGTTTCTTCTAAGCGCTGATGAATGCGCAACTGGGTGAAACTCTTAATGGCGTGATGAATGGGTTTTGCGTCTTGGGTCAGCCATTTCTCCCCAGGCATGTGTACTTCAGGAATATCCACACAGTATTCCCCAACACGCGCACTGTTGAGTAAGCTTTGAAAATCGTTTTTCGCGATGTGCAATTCTTGCGATTTATCCAAGGTGATAGCAATGTCATCCAAGTTTAATAATGCGGCATCCACAAAGGTTTCTAATCCTGTCACTTGCGGCAATGCGGGGATGGACTCAAGGTTTAACCCCTGACGAATTTGCTCCACCTTTTCTTTATTCACCGCGCGAAATTCTCGCGTGGTGAGAGCCTGCATTTTGTTGAGATCAAGAATACGGTTGGCGGGATGAATCACCTGAATGCGACCAAGGCTGTCTTCTAGGATGGTGAGTTGAGCATTGGTTATTTGCTTAGACGCTAGTGACATAGGGGCACTCGGTTGCGTAACGGAATAGGTGATATGCCATTCATCCAAAACTTTCTGTACTCGACTGGGTAATGTCATATGGCCACCTGTTTAATCATAGACGCTTATGATTTAACTATAGGCATTGCTGGACATTTTGAAGCAGAAAAAAGTGGGAATTGAGATCAAACCCCCAGAGAAAAGGATTAAACCTGACCGTATCGAATATTTTCGCCTAACCAGCGATCAATCAATAACTGCACAATATGAGGCGCTTGTTGCTGACACATTTCAGCCCAGCGTTTGATGTCATCCAACAAGTAGCCGTCCCGTTGCAAATCGGCGATGCGCATTTGCATGAGGCCGGTTTGACGTGTGCCTAGCACTTCACCTGGGCCTCGGATTTCTAAATCGATTTCGGCAATTTTGAAACCATCTGTGGTGTCGCGCATGGCTTGAATGCGTAATTTACCCGCTTGGCTAAGTGGCGTTTGGTACATGAGCACACAATGACTTTCTGCGGTGCCACGACCCACGCGTCCGCGTAGCTGATGCAATTGCGCCAAGCCTAAACGCTCAGGATTTTCGATAATCATTAAACTGGCGTTGGGTACATCAACTCCCACCTCGATGACCGTGGTGGCCACCAGCAAATGGGTGTTGCCTGCTTTAAAGTCGGCCATGATGTCGGCTTTCTCTTGGGGTTTTACACGCCCGTGTACCAAGGCGATATTTAATTCCGGCAGCGCTTCTTTTAATTCTTGAGCGGTTACTTCTGCGGCTTGTGCTTCTAAGGCTTCGCTTTCTTCGATCAAGGTACATACCCAATAGGCTTGGCGACCGCTCAAGCACGCGTTACGAATACGCTCGATAATTTGCTCGCGGCGTTGCTGATCAATGGCCACGGTATTTACAGGTGTGCGTCCAGGGGGCAGCTCATCAATGACACTGGTATCCAGATCTGCGTAGGCGCTCATGGCCAAAGTACGGGGTATGGGAGTGGCC
>JBFEWA010000336.1:0-3604 GCA_041546605.1 Bermanella sp. | reverse complement strand
GTATCAGCCTATCGTAAAACCCCAAGGCATTGATGACGTACCCATCATGACACTCACCTTGCACGCCAAGGATAAAACCGTCACCACGCAGCAACTCACCGAGTTAGCCCACTTGTTAGAAGTGGAATTAAAACGCATTGATGGCACCCGCGACATTTACACCCTAGGCAGTCAGCAAGACGTGGTGAACGTACGCTTAGACCCAGTGCGCTTAAATGCTTATGGTTTAACCATAGATGACGTAAGCAACAGCTTATTAAGCAGCAACGCCTCGGCCCCTGCGCGCAACGTGTATCAAAATCAAGGGTTGATTCAGATCCAAGCGGGGAACTTTTTAAGCAGCGCCAACGAAATTAAACAGCTAGTTATTGGCTTAAGCCAAAACGCCAGCCCCATTTATTTAGCGGATGTGTCCGACGTGATTCACGGCGCGGATATTCCCGAAGCACAAGTGGTGCACTATGAAAAAGGCCAAAGCCAAAACCAAAGCGCGGTGACCATAGCCATCGCCAAACAACCGGGGAAAAACGCGTTTGATATTACCAGCGCCATCGAAACCCGTTTAGAGCAACTTAAAAACGTCGCCATCGCCGATAACATCGAAATAAAAGTGACCCGTAACTACGGCGACACCGCCAAAGATAAAAGCGATAAGCTCATGGCCAAATTATTATTTGCCACCGCAGCAGTGGTGGTATTGGTGTTGGCCACCATGAGCTGGCGCGAAGCCGTGATCGTAGGCGGTGCGATTTTCATCACCCTAGCCATTACCCTATTTGCCAGCTGGGCGTGGGGCTTTACCTTAAACCGCATCTCCCTATTCGCGTTGATTTTTAGTATCGGCATCTTAGTGGATGACGCCATCGTGGTGGTGGAAAACATACACCGGCACTTACACATGGGTGGTAAAAAATTATTAGACGTGATTCCAGCTGCGGTTGATGAAGTGGGCGGCCCAACCATATTAGCCACCTTTACGGTCATTGCAGCACTCATGCCCATGGCGTTTGTATCGGGCTTAATGGGCCCTTACATGAGCCCTATCCCAATCAATGCCAGTACCGGTATGCTGATCTCATTAATCATTGCCTTCGTGGTCACCCCTTGGTTGTCGTTTAAATTATTAAACCACCACACACCAAGCGGCAGCGAAAGCCATGATGAAGAACACCCAGAACAAGGTAAAATCTACGCCCTATTTAATCGCTTAGTGCGCCCACTCATTCAAGGGGAAAACGCCGAGAAAAACCGCTTAAAAATGCTGGGCTTTGTGATTGGCGTCATGCTGTTATCGGTATCACTACCGGTTATGAAATTGGTGGTGTTAAAAATGCTGCCGTTTGATAACAAATCGGAATTCCAAGTGATTGTGGACATGCCAGAAGGCACCCCCATGGAGCAAACCTTGGTGGTATTAGAAGCTCTTGGGGAAGAATTGAAAACCAACGACTACGTTAAAGATTTTCAATTATACGCAGGTGTGAATGCCCCCATTAATTTCAACGGCCTAGTGCGTCAATACTACTTACGCAACGAGCCACACATGGGTGACATCCAAGTGAACTTGGTGGACAAAAGCCAACGTGATTTACAAAGCCATGACATTGCTTTAGCGCTGCGCCCTAAATTGGTTGCCATTGGTAAGCAATACAAGGCCAACGTTAAACTCGCCGAAGTGCCACCGGGCCCACCGGTTATGGCACCCATCGTAGCCGAAGTGTATGGCGCCAATTACGAGCAACAGCTGGCCACCGCCAAACAATTACGTGACATGTTTGAGCAAACCGATGACATCATCGACATCGACGACAGCATCGAAGCGCCGCAACAAAAACGCGTGATCGTGATTGATCGCCAAAAAGCCGCACAATTTGCCGTGCCGTACGCCAACATCGTCAGCACCATAGACACCGCCATTGCCGGTAAAGACGTGAGCTTTTTGCACGACGAACACAGCAAGTACGCCACCCCAATTCGCTTAGAATTTAACGAAGGGGACAAAAGCAATCCACAAAGCTTGCTCAACACCAAGGTGCGCAACCTACAAGGCAAACTGATTCCCATTTCAGAATTGGTAAGCATTGAATCCGGCACCATAGACAACACCATTTATCACAAAAATTTATTGCCTGTGGTATTTGTGAACGCCGACATGGCCGGTGAACTGGACAGCCCACTGTACGGCTTGTTTAACATGTCATTCACCATGGATGACAACGCTGCAAGCGGTGGCTTTAGCCCAGAACAATACTTTATTAGCCAACCAGACGTGGCCAACAAGCCATCCATTAAATGGGACGGTGAATGGCAGATTACCTATGAAACCTTCCGTGACATGGGCATCGCCTATGGCGTGGGCATGATCTTAATTTACTTACTGGTGGTGGCGCAGTTTAAGAGCTACCTAGTACCACTGATCATCATGGCCCCTATTCCGCTCACCATTATTGGCGTGATGCCGGGCCACGCATTATTGGGCGCGCAATTCACCGCCACCAGTATGATCGGCATGATCGCCTTGGCGGGCATCATAGTGCGTAACTCCATATTGTTGGTGGACTTTATTAATCAAGAAATTGAAAAAGGCACCGACTTGGTCGAAGCCGCCATCAACTCCGCCGCCGTGCGCACCAAACCCATTATGCTCACCGGCGTGGCCGCCATGACAGGCGCGTTCTTTATACTGGACGACCCTATCTTCAACGGCCTCGCCATCAGCTTAATCTTTGGTATTTTGATCAGTACCCTGTTTACGCTGATACTGATTCCTATGTTGTACTTTGTGTATAAGAGGAAGCATGTTTGATGGGATGTGAGATGGGGAGTGTTCTTCGTTGTGAGATGAGGGACGTTAGATGAGAGATAAAAAACGCAGCCTAGGCTGCGTTTTCTAGGTTTAAAATAACGCCTGCCAGCAGGGAGTTTACGTCCCTCTGGCTGGCTTTGTTAATTATTTTTATCAATTATAGTTGGTGATACCCTTAAATAAGCAATAGCACCTAGTAAGGCTAAAATACCTTTTGTAATAAATCCAACAGGTATAAAAGTAAAAACAACGATCATAAAAGCTGTTAAAGCCATTGCTGACTTAGGTGAGATTAGTATCTTTTCATCACAACTAGGACAGTTTCCATTTCCTTTTAGGGAAAATTTCCAATCTAATTTATTATCGCAGTTACAGCACTTCATTTAACATCCTTGATAATTAACGCCTGCCACACAGGCTGACAAATAACAAAGCTGTTGTGTACGATAGCGCAGCTATACACAACAAGCGACTTACTTGGCAGTCCAGCAGCTTGCTGCGATTGTGCTGGCACTTGTTAGGCGCTTGGATCAAAACCAGCATTTCTAAGTATCTCATCTACATCAGCAATAGCTTCTTGAGCTATTACTTGCTCCCATGTCGGAATTGGACAGTCAGGCTCTTGAACACAAATGTATAAACAATGATTGTGTGTATGCCAGCCCACATATAAACCCTCTGCGATACAACCTGATACTCTGTCTTCAATTTCAGTTGGCTCGAAGTCAAAGGCATTAGGTTTGCCGACACCAACATAGTGCACTAATTTGCATGAAGTAAAAGGATTGTCTTCAATCC
>JBFEWA010000299.1:0-4177 GCA_041546605.1 Bermanella sp. | reverse complement strand
CTGAGTTTTTGCGTGATGATCCAAAAGTTGAGTACACTAAAAGTCCATTGTTATTCTGGCAGATGATGTCTGTGTTTTGGGTGGTGATGCTCTTTTTAATGATCATGCTATTTTCGAATTGATCTTGGCGCTAAGCTAGCGCCATGCCTTCGATTTTATGCCAATAACCGTTACAAAATCCCTCCACTTTCTGTGGGTGTTTTCCCTCTAGGTTGTGATTGAATTTATTTACCCAACTTAAGCTGTCTTCGTTAACGGGATTGATTCTTACAACATCAACCAGTTCCGTCATTTGAGGTAAATCATTAATGAGATTTTGTGCTTTACCTGATAGCGTTTGAATACCATTTATTTTGAATAGCTGGCTTTGTTCTTGGCTTTTTATATCGCGACCTTGTGGATAGTTAATGCAACATAGCTCGCACTGATCTTTTGCTCGATTCTCCGAACGCGCGGTGAAGCATCGTGCCGCATAGGCAAGAGGCAAGTGGCCATAGCCGTATACCTCAACTTCAAACTTATCGTTTAAGTCTAAGTATTCAAGTTCTTTCCTTGTGTTAATCAGCCAGTCTCGACTAAGTTCCACAGGCATGACCCAGCGTTGCATACCGAGGTTATATAAGTACTTTAGATCATGTTGGTTGTATATATTCAATGCGCTTCCCGCTACAAACGGCAAACTGGACTCTTTACATAGTTGTACTGCACCAAAATCATTGGCTTCAACCAAGAAGTTTGCATTTCCACACACCTTTTTTAACATGGAAAGCTCACTTTTGGCTTCTAGCAGTGCCAAGCTAGATAGGATTACTTGTTTACCTTGGCTCTCTAACTGTTTACCTATATCAATCCAATCGGGTAACTTTAATTCTCGTCTTTTAGAGCAAACAGACTCACCAAGATATACGATGTCTGCTGTCGAATCACTGACTTGATCATAAAAATCAAACACCTGGTTGCGTGGCCAAAAAAATAGAATATTGCCGATTGAAAATTTCATTTGGTTTACCTTATTGCCAGTTTCGCTCGTAAGCACCTAACGTTGTTTGACTGCCTTCGGAAAGCTGACTTAATTTATTTTTCCATTTCTCTTCTTCGATAAATTGATTAGGCCTTTTCATGACGGTATCAATAGCCTGCCGCCATACCTGAGTGACCTGTCGAGTATAGGCTGGACTGCGTTGGCGGCCCTCAATTTTCAAAGAGCAAATTCCAAGTTGATACAATTGTGGTAGTAAGCTCATGCTATTTAAGCTGGTAGGTTCTTCTAGTGCATGGTAAAGCTGATCGTCTACATTGAATCGGCCTTTGCATAAGGTTGGATATCCTGCATTTTCATTTTCTTGAAAACGATCAATTAATACATCGTTTAATCGACTCTCTAAGCCTTGTTTGGTTTCCTGCCAGCGAACATACTTGGCAGGGGAGCAGGCTCCAACAGTATTGGGTGACTCACCTGTCATATAACTGGATAAATAGCAACGGCCTTCAGCCATGATGCATAAACTGCCATAAGCAAAAACTTCTAAATCAATATCAATATCTTGTTTTAAATTTGCAATTTGTTGAAAAGAAAGCACCCTGGGTAAAACCACACGTTTGATACCAAATGGTTTGTAAAAGTTAATAGCTGCAGCATTGGTTGCACTAGCTTGTACCGATAAATGCAGTTCCATATCAGGATAATGAGTGGCAGCGTATTCTAATACGCTTATGTTTGACGCAATTAATACATCAGCGCCGATGCCATGTGCTTTTTTGACCGCATCAAACCATTGTTGAGAGCGTTCTGGGTGAGCAAATGTATTCAAGGCAACATGCACATTTGCCTTGTGATTGTGAGCATATTCTATGCCTTGACTCAGTTGCCTGTCAGTAAAGTTAAGCCCGGCAAAATGACGGGCATTAGTATCATCTTTAAAACCAAGGTAAACGGCATCGGCCCCTTCATCTACTGCGGCTTTTAATGCTGGTAAGCTGCCAGCCGGTGCTAATAGCTCCATAACCTATTCCTTGATCTCGATTAATATTTGAATCAGTACTTTGTTTACACTGCTGTAAGTGTGTCTGACGGAGTTGATTTATGTTACTGCCTAAACGTATTACCACTTTATTGGTAAAAAATGCTAATCCTTTATTTTCCTTTGCTCATAAGCTGTTTCCAAATAGGCTTGAAAACTATGCTCTTTTGAAAATTCTCAATGCCTTGGCAAAGGAATATTTATACTCGGGAGAGCTGGACTTCATGCAAGATAAGATAGCGAAAGTAACAATTACAGATCTTGATCTGAGTTGGTTTTTTACATTAAGTAATCATGAAAATGTAAAAAATAAGCGTTTAATTCTATTGGATTCTGAAACGGCCAAGGCGGATGTGATGTTTTCAGGGGGGCTTAATGCAATGGTTTTGATGGCTTCTCAAAAAGTAGACCCAGATACTTTATTTTTTAAAAGGCAGCTGAATATAACAGGCGATACTGAGCTTGGATTGGAAATTAAAAATTTAATAGATCAATTTGATATTAGCCTATTACAAAAGCCCGTTAGGCAAGTTTTAGATATATGGTCTGAATCGTTATTGGAGGTTCAAAATGCCTAAAGATGCATTTGTTAGTGATTATTTGACAACGGATCATCGTCGCTTGGATATACTGTTTGAGGGATTAGTTCATGCCGTACAAGAAGATAAGTCATTAGAGTATCAGCAGTCTGTTTTTCAATTATTTAAATCCGGTCTATTGCGACATATTCACTGGGAAGAGAATATTTTATTTCCTATTTTTAATGAAGTAACCGGCATTATTAACGGCCCGACACAAGTCATGTGTACTGAGCATAGCCAGATGCGCTATATGCTTGAAGAGATTGAAAAACAACAGAATGATAAATTTGATGTGGATTATCTTATGGCTTTAGGGCACTTTCTTTCTTCTCATAACGAAAAAGAAGAGACTGTACTGTATCCTGCAATTGATAATATGGTGCAAGGTAATTTAAAAGAAAGCGTTGCGGTGAATATTAGTCGGGATTTTAAATAAAGCCCTAGACAGAATGTAGAGGGACTAAATGAGGTAGTTAAAAGCCGCTTACTGATTAGTAAGCGGCTTTTTTAGTGGCTTTAGATCAGCACTTGGCGTCAAGCTTGTCTTTGAGCACCTTGTTCACCATGCCTGGGTTGGCAGCCCCTTTAGAAGCTTTCATCACCTGACCCACAAAGAAACCAATCATCTTGCCGCGCTTATCAGGCTCGGCATTCACGTATTGATCCACTTGAGGCTGATTGTTGGCAATGACTTCATCAACAATGGCTTCAATGGCGCCAGTATCGCTTACTTGCTTCAAGCCAAGGCTATCAATTAAGGCATCCACGTCATCACCTTTTTCATCCCAAAGGGCTGCGAAAACATCTTTGCCGCCTTTGCTGGAAATGGTGTTGTCCTTGATGCGCGCAATCATAGCGCCAAGTTGTTCGGCTTTTACTGGGCTGTTCTTAATATCTACTTCATTTTTATTCAATGCAGCAGACAATTCGCCCATTACCCAGTTCGCTGCCAACTTGTAATCGCCACAGGTTTTGGCAACCACTTCGAAGTAGTCGGCCATTTCACGGGTAGCGGAAAGCACGCTGGCATCGTATTCACTTAAACCGTTTTCATCCATTAAGCGTTGCTTCTTCTGGTCAGGTAATTCTGGCAGAGAGTCTCGCACGCTTTGAATGTAGTTATCATCAATGACAACTGGCAACAGATCAGGGCAGGGGAAGTAGCGATAATCATTGGCCACTTCTTTTGAGCGCATTGAGCGAGTTTCCATTTTGTTTGGATCAAACAAACGGGTTTCTTGAGTAATAGTGCCGCCGTCTTCAAGGATGTCCATTTGACGCTCGATTTCAACGTTAATGGCTTGTTCTACAAAACGGAAGCTGTTGACGTTTTTAATTTCAGTACGAGTACCGAATTCTTCTTGACCTTTCGGGCGCAAAGATACGTTACAGTCACAACGCATGGAACCCTGTGATAAGTCACCGTCACAAATACCTAAGTAGGTCACGATGCTGTGCATTTTTTTGAAATAGGCAACGGCTTCTTTGGCGCTGCGAATTTCTGGCTCAGATACGATTTCAATTAATGGTGTGCCGGCACGGTTTAAATCGATACCCGACTGACCGTGAAAGTCT
>JBFEWA010000138.1:0-7592 GCA_041546605.1 Bermanella sp. | reverse complement strand
TTTAGAAAATATTTATCGTTATATCGAAGAAGGCATGAAACCCATGGATGCCGCCTTTAAAGGTATGCGTGAAATTGCGTTCGCTGTAATTGCTATGACGTTTACTTTGGCAGCGGTTTTTGCCCCTGTGGCATTTACACCAGGTCAAACGGGCAAGCTATTTACTGAATTCGCCTTAACTCTTGCCGGTGCGGTTATAGTATCGGGTTTTGTTGCCCTGACCCTGGCTCCAATGATGGCGTCAAAGTTATTACGACACGAAAGCAATCCAGGTAAGTTTTACCTTAAGGGTGAAGAAATACTTAATAAATTAACGGATGCTTACAGTAATCTATTGAGTAAAGCCTTAGATAAATCAAAGTGGATCATTGCCCTTGCGGCAGTGACGGTAATTGCACTGGGTGTATTGTATAAGTTATTACCGAGTGAGCTGGCTCCAACCGAAGATCGCGGCTTTATCATTGGCTTTGCCATTGCGCCGGAAGGTTCGAGCACAGAATATGTGGATCGCTACTCTAAACAGATTGAGGCTGTGTATGCTGGAATCCCTGAAAAAGATCGTTACTTTATGATTACGGGCTTTCCATCTTCTACCAATAGTATTTCTTTCTTGAGAGTGCAAGATTGGGAAGATCGGGAGCGCTCAACGCAAGCCATTGCCAATTCTATTATGGGACCAATGTTTGGAGGTATTCCAGGTGTTATGTCCTTCCCTATGTTGCCCCCTTCTCTTGGTCAAAGCATTATCTCTCGCCCGATAGAAGTGGTGGTTCAAACCACTCAGGGCTATGAGGCTTTAAATAAGTTTATGCAGGCGTTAATGGGGCGCGTATATACAGCAGGATTATTTACTCAGCCAGACACTGATTTGAAGCTTAATAAGCCACAGTTGGATATATCCGTTAATCGTGACAAGGCAGCAGATTTAGGGGTGGCAGTATCTGAATTGGGCAATACTCTTGAAACCATGATGGCTGGTCGTGAAGTGACTCGCTATAAAAAAGGTGCTGAGCAATACGACGTTATGCTGCAAGTTGAGAAAGAAGATCGAGCCAATCCGCAAGACATTAGTCAAATCTATGTGCGTGGTAATGGTGGTGTGATGATCCCTCTTTCTAATCTTGTGACGATTACAGAAAGTATCGCGCCTAAAGAGTTGAATCATTTTAATAAATTAAAGTCAGCCATTGTGCAAGCAGGTCTAGCGCCGGGCGTGGATGTGGAAACCGGTTTGGCATTTATTGAGAATGCCATTGATGAAATCTCTAATGAAATGCAGATTCCTGTGCAAGTGGATTACGCTGGCCAAACTCGTGAATTTAAAAGCGCGGGTGCAGGTTTAATGCAAACCTTTATTTTGGCTCTGCTATTTATTTACTTGGTATTGGCTGCTCAATTTGAAAGCTTTAAAAGCCCGCTTATTATCATGTTCTCGGTGCCACCTGCTCTATTGGGTGCAGTTGTAGCCCTTTGGTTAAGTGGTGGTACCGCCAATGTATACAGCCAAATTGGCCTGCTTACCTTGGTGGGTTTGATTACAAAACACGGCATTTTAATTGTGGAATTTGCTAATCAATTACAAGAACAAGGCAAAGCAAAATTAGCAGCTGTTATCGAAGCGGCCTCAATGCGTCTTCGCCCTATTCTGATGACCACTGCTGCCATGGTACTGGGTGCTATCCCACTGGCGCTGGCAACCGGTGCAGGAGCTGAAAGCCGTGAGCAAATCGGCTGGGTAATCGTGGGGGGGATGTCCATCGGCACCTTATTGACCATCTTTATTGTGCCCGCTTTTTATATGCTCATTGCTAAGGATGAGCAAAAAGCATGATCACAAGGCGCCTAGGGGCGCCTTTTTCATTTCTTGGTTTTATATTTCCTCATGAGGTTTTGCTCTTACATGGGTATAATGCGGGCATTAACACAGATTTTGGAATGACGCATGACTGATCAACTTATCATCACTCGCCCAGACGATTGGCATTTACACCTAAGGGATGGTGATGTGCTTCAACACACCGTGCCTGCAACCGCCCGTATTATGTCACGCGCCATCATCATGCCTAACCTTAAGCCACCTGTAATGGATGGCGCGCAAGCCATGGCTTACCGCGAGCGTATCCTTCAGCACAGTAAAGAATATCCAAATTTTGATCCGCTTATGGTACTGTATCTAACGGACAACACTACGCCAGAGCTAATAGCAGAAGCCGCTAAAACTGGCCATGTGGTAGCCGCCAAGCTTTACCCTGCTGGCGCCACTACCAATTCTGATTCAGGTGTAACAGATCTTGGCAGACTCGAAGAGATCGCCCAAGCCCTTGCTGAAAACAACATGCCTTTACTGGTTCATGGTGAGGTTACGGACAATCACGTCGATATTTTTGATCGCGAAAAGGCCTTTCTTGATGAAATCTTAGCCCCGCTAGTCGCTAAGGTGCCTAATATGCGCCTGGTGGTTGAGCATATTACCACCAAGGATTCTGCTGACTTCGTTCAGTCTCAAGGGGATAACGTTGGCGCCACCATTACGGTTCAGCACTTAGCTTTCAATCGTAATCATATGTTAGTTGGTGGCATTCGCCCTCACCTTTTCTGTTTGCCTGTACTTAAGCGCAATATTCACCAGAAAGCCCTGCAGGATGTTGTGGCCAGTGGTCATAAACGCTTTTTCCTAGGTACGGATTCTGCGCCTCATGCACGCTCTGCAAAAGAAAATGCCTGTGGTTGTGCGGGTTGTTTTAGCGCTTACGCGGCCATTGAGTTGTATGCTGAAATCTTCGAAGAATTAGGCGCCCTGGATAAGCTAGAAGCCTTTGCAAGTTTCAATGGCCCTGACTTCTACGGCATGGCTCGTAATACAGATACCATCACTCTGATCAAGCAAGACTGGCAAGCACCCGAAACCATGGCCTTTGCCGGTGATGTTATTGTGCCTTTACGTGCCGGTGAGACCCTTAAGTGGCAGGTTAAAGCGTAATATGAGTGCAGTGGGCGCGCCTCAGTCAATATTTGATAATTTGGAGTATCTGCCGGATGCTTTCAAAATCAGTGCCGCTGAGCTCGCCCCTAATCTGCCCAAACCGCAGCAGCAAGATTACTTCTACAGTCTTCGCTATTTATTGAGCTACAAAGGCAGTAGCGCTACTTTTAACGCCTATCGCAGAGAAGTGGAGCGTCTTATTCAATGGCTCTGGCTGATTAAGCAATTTTCTTTGCAGGATGTACGACGCGAGCACATTGAAGAATACATGGAGTTTTGCCTATCTCCGCCAACCGCCTGGATCGGCTTCAAGAATGTAGCGCGCTTCAAAAGCAAGCAAGGCGCACGCATTGCGAACTCTGAATGGCGCCCGTTTGTTGTACCTGCTGATAAGGCTACCGGCACACGTAAAGACGCCAAGCTATACGCCCCTTCACAGAAAGCCATACAGGCATCCTTTGCGATTTTAAGCTCGTTTTTTAACTTTTTGATTCAAGAAGAATACCTATCCGCCAATCCGGTTGCCTTGGTTCGACAAAAAAGTCGGTTTATTCAAAAGTCACAAAACCGAGCCCCGGTGCGCAGGATTAGCAATTATCAATGGGATGAGGTGATCCGCGTGGCCGAGAAGCTGGCAGAAACAGATCCGATCCAGCATGAGCGCACCCTTTTCATTCTCAATTGCTTACTAGGCATGTACTTGCGAATATCTGAGCTGGTGGCGGATGAGCGCTCAACTCCGGTTATGGGGGATTTTCGCATGGATTCAGACCGCCATTGGTGGTTCCATGTGGTGGGTAAAGGCAATAAAAGCCGCATCATAACCGTATCCAATGCCATGTTGGATGCCCTTAAGCGCTACCGAGCCCACTTGGGCTTGGCCTCCCTTCCCTATCTGGGTGAGCAAACCCCGTTAATCCCCAAGATTCACGGTCATGGTCCGGTAACCAGTACCCGTCAAATCCGCAATCTTGTGCAAGCCTGCTTCGATCAAGCTTACGAGAATCTGGTGGCTATTGGTCAAGAAAGTGAAGCGCTGGAGCTTAAGGTCGCCACTGTCCACTGGTTGCGACACACAGGCATATCAGAGGATGTAAAAATCCGCCCCAGAGAGCATGTGAAGGAGGATGCTGGCCACTCAAGCATGGCTACAACCGACAAGTACATCGACTCAGAACTGCGTGAGCGCCATGCCAGCGCGGTTAATAAGAAGATTCGCCGTTCCCCAGAAGAGCTATAATTTAGCTGTCTACACCTATATAGCCAAAGCGTCTGAATAGAGCTGATTAATTAGTGGCTTATTTGCTATAATTCGCGCCTTTTTTCGCACCCAAGTATTTGCCATGAAATTCGTCATTAAGCTGTTTCCAGAAATCACCATTAAATCCAAGCCTGTGCGTAAGCGCTTTATCGTGCAGCTGCGCCGCAATATCAAAGACACTCTGAAGTACTTTGATATCGATGCCCATGTACAAGGCCAATGGGACAGCATTGAGGTAGTGATTCAAAATGATGAACAAGAATTGGCTGTGCGTCATCACTTAACTCGCATTCCTGGTATTGCTCGCATCTTAACGGTTAAAGAGCATAACTTTGTTACCTTTGATGATATCTACAATATTGCTAAAGACGTATATGCCGATGCCATTAAAGGCAAAACATTTTGTGTGCGTGTAAAGCGTAGCGGGCAGCATGATTTTAAATCGACCGACGTTGAGCAATACGTTGGTGGCGGCCTAATGCAAAACTGCGAAGCTAAATCTGTTGATTTGAAGAATCCAGAATACACAGTGCGCATGGAAATTCGTAAGCAGCGATTACATACCATCTCTGCCATTGATGAAGGTATGGGCGGATTCCCTCTTGGCTGTCAGGACTCTGTATTATCATTGGTATCGGGTGGTTTTGATTCCAATGTGGCTAGTTATTTAATGGCTCGCCGCGGCTTACAAACACACTTTTTGTTTTTCAATCTTGGCGGCAGTGCCCATGAAATTGGTGTGAAGCAAGTAGCGCATTATTTGTGGGAGAATTTCTCTGTATCCCATGGCGTAAAATTTGTGACCGTACCATTTGAAGAAGTGGTCAGCGAAATTTTACAAAATATCGACAACTCTCAAATGGGCGTCATCCTTAAGCGCATGATGTTACGAGTAGCGACCAAGGTGGCCGAGCAATTGGACATTGAAGCCCTTGTTACAGGTGAAAGTATTGCTCAGGTTTCAAGTCAAACCCTGCGTAATTTAACGGTTATTGATTCAGTAACGGACATGCTGGTTTTGCGCCCGTTAATTACCATGGATAAACCCGACATTATCGATCTATCTCGCAAGATTGGTGTGTATGATTTTGCGGCGAGCATGCCTGAGTACTGTGGAGTGATCTCAGTTAAGCCTACTACTCGTGCCAAACCTGAAAAAATCGAAGCAGAAGAAACGCGTTTTGATTTTTCTGTTCTAGATAAGGCGATTGAGTCGGCTAGCATTCAGCGCATACAAAATGTACTGACAAGCTCAGCGGGTGTAACAGAAGTAGAACTTGTTCAAGTGCCAAGTGCCAGCGATCTTGTAGTGGATATTCGTCACCCGCAAGAAGAGGAAAATGCGCCACTGCACTTAACTAACAATGAAATTGTGAAAATTCCATTCTATCAATTAATGAGCAGAATGAATGAATTGCCAACGGATAAAAACATTTTACTGTATTGTGCAAAAGGCACTATGAGCCAGCTGCACGCAGAGCAGTTAAAACAATCTGGCTTTGAACACGCTAAGGTTTTTAAACCTTAAAAGCACAGAAACAAAAAAGCGAGTCACTGACTCGCTTTTTTTGTTGGATTGCTTATTAGCTTGCTAAGGCAGGTAGTATGAATCCCCAGCCTAAATAAATGGCGCCTTCCAAAACGGCCCTGCCACCCTCATAAGCTTCATCCTTCGGCAATATAATCCGCACGCATAATTCCGCCAGTGCCATGTAGGCCAATAAAAACACTACAGAGCTTACCAGCCACGCAATAACGGCTAACTGCCATTGCGTATCTAAATCTGATGCAAAATGGGCGCTGCCGCTAATGGCTAATGCAGCCCCTAAGTGCTGTAAGGCCGCTTTTACAATGGATGCTCTATTGGATTCTCTAATGGATTTCAATAGACCGCCTGACGTCCAAATCAGACGCAATCGTGTTTCCAGTGCCAGTAGGCATTGAGATAAAACAAATCCTAACAATAATGCGTAAACCCCAAGGTTGGCATCTTGTGTTGACCATTCCATGGATGCGCGAATAACAATGGCGGTACCAATTAAATGAGCACCGGTTATATAGGCTGCTGTGATATTGCCATGTTGTGTCGCCACAGAAAGATCAAGCGTTGGTAAAACCACCTTATCTTGAATCCACGCACCTAGGCGCAATAAACCAATGGCCAATAGGCCATAAACCGTTACCAGAAACCATTCATCCCACAGGGTCAGGCTAAACTCACCCGAAGTCACCCCTGTTAATGCCAGCATCAGTGCAATCACCGCACTGGCATTTTCGATGTTACTGGCTTCAGAGTGTTGTGGTGCAGGCTTGACCAAAAAGCGACTTAACCAGCGCATAGCCGCCACTAAAGTGAAAATTGCGATGAGATCCACAACTAAAAACAACGCATAAGAAGGGTCTGATACCAACCAATTCATGAAAAACCTTTTTCGTAAAATGCCAGGTGCTTATAATGCCTGTATTGTTTAAAAAGTCACGGACCATACTATGAAGATCGTCTCATTTAACGTTAATGGCATTCGCGCCAGAATGCATCAGCTAGAAGCCATTAAGTCCCGCTTAAATGCCGATATTCTAGGCTTGCAGGAAGTTAAAGCCACGCCTGAGCAACTGCCACTGGATGAAATATCCGCGCTTGACTGGCATGTAGAGGTGCACAGTCAAAAAGCACACTATGGTGTGGCCACCTTATCCAAGGATGCCCCTTTATCTGTGCAAAAAGGCTTTCCTGAGGACGATGAAGAAGCACAAAAGCGCTTTATTCATACTAGTCACAAAACCCCAAATAATGAAGTGATTCACATCATTAATGGTTATTTCCCTCAGGGTGAAAATCGCAGCCATGAAACCAAGTTTCCAGCGAAAGAAAAATACTACAAAGACCTGCTCATCTATTTAAATACACACTTCTCACCCAGTGATAACGTAATTGTTATGGGCGATATCAATGTAGCACCAATTGATTTGGATATTGGTATTGGCGACAACAACGCCAAGCGCTGGCTTAAAACTGGTAAGTGTGCATTTTTACCTGAAGAAAGAGAATGGGTTCAGGATTTACTGAACTGGGGGTTGATTGATAGTTACCGTCTTTTAAACCCAGAGGTTAATGATCGATTTAGCTGGTTTGATTACCGCAGCAAAGGCTTCGAAGATACACCTAAGCGTGGTCTGCGCATTGACTTGATTATGATCACCAAGTCCCTCTCAGAGCGCCTGGTAAATGCCGGGATTGATTACGAAACCAGAGGCATGGAAAAACCAAGTGATCACGCCCCTATTTTTATTGAGTTGGATTATTAAGCTGACATTTGTTTGATGTAATTCATCCAGCTTTTTGCTTGG
>JBFEWA010000512.1:0-1383 GCA_041546605.1 Bermanella sp. | reverse complement strand
TGAAGTTCTTTGGTGAGGTACGACCTCATGCGAAAACCGTGAGTTTTAAAATCAGCATTGATCGCAGTTTGAAAAATAAACAAATGGTCATTGCCGTGGCCTCTGGCTCGGTAGAAGTGGACGGTGAAGAGATTTACCGCGCTGAAAAACTCAAAGTGGGCGTGCTGTTCGATTAAGCTTGATTTTGTAATAGAGTCTTTCTTTGAATGTGATGGCTCTGCATTCTTTCTTACTTGAATCTCGGGTACACTTTCGACCTTTTACAGTAAGGATCATCCATGCCTCCATTATTTCTCATCGCTGTTGCCTGTATCGTTTTCTTTTTTACGTTTCGTCATTTTAAAAACAAACGGGCGGCTCAAGGTAACATTGAGGCCGGAAACGCTTTTCTGGCGGAAAATGCAAAAAAACAAGGGGTGGTCACCACAGATTCTGGTTTGCAATATCAAGTACTGGAAGCAGGTACAGGTGACGCACACCCAAATGCTAACAGTACGGTTACGGTGCATTATCATGGCACCTTATTGGATGGCACTGTGTTTGATAGTTCGGTGCGCCGTGGACAAACCATCAGCTTTCCATTAAACCAAGTGATTCCGGGCTGGACTGAAGGCGTGCAATTAATGGTAGTGGGGGAGAAAACCCGCTTTTTTATTCCAAGCCGTTTAGCTTATGGCAATCGTAATGCGGGTGTTATAAAGCCAGGTTCGACATTGATTTTTGATGTGGAGCTATTTGCGATTCAATAGCTCGCTAAATTAAGCTCAAAAAAATACCCGCATCAGCGGGTATTTTTTTGCTCATTGTTTAGAGTATTAACTGGCTTTGGCTAAACTCGGCTCAAGCTCTATGCGTGCGGCACCGTCGGCAATGTTTTGCAAATAGGCAATGATGTCTTTGGATTCATACATCCATTGGCTGGTGCCATCTAATTGCGTGATTTTTAAACAAGGCACTTTCAATTTGCCTCCTTGGTTTTCTAATTCGTAGGCGTTTTCGGCATTATTTTTAGCGTCACGCAATTGAATCTTCATATTGTTGCGACGCATGGCCCAACGCACTTTTACGCAAAATGGGCAGGCTTTATATTGGTATAACGCCAGTTGCTGGCACTGTTCATCCAAGTCGACTTGTTTGTCTGCTTTACGCTTCACCCCTTTAGGGCGGTAACAAACATCCGCTAATAAAATCACTTGAGCTAAAACGAAACGCACGATTTTCCAGAAATATTTCATACAGGGCCTTAAGATTTTAAACGGTTAAGTGGATGCAAACGCTTATTCGCTGCGCTTCGGTTTGAATGGCGCACTGCCATCACCAAACCTTGGCTTGCTGGCGGGTTTCCCCTTGGAAGCGCTTGGTCCTTTAGTCGGTTTTTTATCG
>JBFEWA010000040.1:0-13931 GCA_041546605.1 Bermanella sp. | reverse complement strand
ATTGGTGGCCGCAAAACGATAGTTAGTATCACTTCGATACTGCTCAACCTTAGCGGCAATTAACGATAAACGTTTCAACAGAGCACGCTCATCTTGCTCAGTTTGAATCTCTGCGATTTTTTGATTGATCTCAGCCAGTTGCGCTTCCATTAAGGACACATCCGAACTTAACCCCCGTGCTACAGGCAACCCCATTAGCGCGGTTAAACGATAGGTATCTAATTCTAAAATACGCTGCACCAAACGCCCTGCCTGATAAGCATTCAAACCATTATTCACCACTAGGCAGCGACCAAAACCGTCACTGTGTAAGCGGAAACTGTTCAACGCTTTTGCTTTTCCATTGGCCACATAACTGCCAACAGGTCTTTGTCCTTCAAAGAAATGATTTTGTTCGGCTTCGTCCAATTCGTTATCTTGCACGCGAATATTAAGCGCAACCACTAATTCACCCGGCAACTGGTTAAGCCAGTCTTTTGGAATAAACGCTAATGCAAACTCATCTTCTTTTTGTTCATCAATGGCACGAATAAAGGTATAGGTAGAAAACTCTGTGTGGCGCTCCCAACGAAATTCAAAGCCGCCAAACCCTTGATAAAAACAAGAAGAGCCCGGCGCAGGAGGATTCACACTAAAACGCTGGCATAGGGCAACAACGAGAGCATATTCCTGCTGTATATCCCCTTCTCCACGCAACAGTGCTATATGCGTCACATAACAAGGCGTCACAATTTTCGGCGAAGGGCGAGTATGAAGTTCTTCATACAAAGAACTGCGATGGGAATAGATAGGCAAACTTAATATTTGGCCATCTGGATTCGTTTTTAGATCGGACATTAAAAAGCCATCAATAATAAATTGAGCGCATCATAGCACAGCTTTCAAAAAGCAAAAAAACGCCACCAAAACACTACGTCTGGTGGCGTAACCAAGCAGGAGACACTGCCAAGTACACGAGTCTTACGACAATTCTTTACTCATCATTTCAAACCATTCGGTGATACATAATTCAACCACCTCAGTGCGAGTACATTCTTGCTGCTTGGCATACTCATCTAATTGCTCAACCAGCTCTCGCGGCATTTTCACTTCCATACGGCGCATACCCTTGTGCTTATCGCGCATTCGCTGCATGCGCTTATTCACACGGATTTGCACTTCCCGAGGATATGGATTGGAACGAGGACGCCCCTTTTGCGCCTCTCGAAACATATCAATCGTGGTGCGATCTTCTACCTGCACGCCCATTTTTATATTTCTCCCATTAAATCAACCAGATTAAATATGACCTGTCATCATTATAAAGTCAAATAATTTGAGCAGAAAAACAGCAATAAATGAAAGATTGACGAGAATGGTCCAAAAACCCGACCACACATGACGTTAAATGCTTGCCCCGATGGGCAATACACCATAAGGTTTGATCAGATTTAAATGGAGTTCTGACCTGAATGGCAAAAGCGACACACCCTTCTTTGACACCTGATCAATTAAGCATCCAAATCCCTGAAGACAGCCTGAAATTTTCCACCAGTAACGAATTAATTCCGTACAACGGCGTACTAGGACAGGATCGAGCGGTTACCTCTATCCAATTTGGCGTCGCTATGGATCGCCCAGGCTATAACGTTTATGTGATGGGCGATTCCGGTACCGGTCGCAGCTCATACATTACTGAATATCTAAAAAGCGAAGCTAAGCGTCAGAGCAGCCCCAGCGATTGGGCTTATGTGAATAATTTCGACAACAACCGTGAGCCATTAAAACTAGAACTGCAAGCAGGTAAAGGTCAGGAATTCAAAGATGACTTTAATACCTTAATTGATAATTTACTGGCCACCTTCCCTGCTGCGTTTGAGCATCCAACTTATCAGCAGAAGAAAAGCTTAATCGACCGTGATTTTAATTTGCGCTATGACCGCGTTATTGATCGCATTGAACAGTCAGCACTGAAATTAAACATCGCCATGTACCGTGATAGCGCATCCATTAGCTTTACTCCTATGCGCGACGGCAAAAGTTTAGATGAGACCGAATTTGCGCAACTAGACGAAGAAACGCGTGAAGCGTTTCATAACAATATTCACCAACTTGAAGGTCAACTTAACGACGAGCTAGTACCGCTGCCACAGTGGAAACGAGAAAGCACCGAAGCACTTAAAAAACTAAATCAAGAAACCATTGATGAAGCGGTTACGCCATTAATGCAACCGTTGTTAGATAAATATAAAGATGTCGAAAGCATCATTGTTTATCTGAATAATGTAAAACAAAACCTTCATCGTACGGTTATTGCTGAATTGGCGGACGATCGCATTCTTGAAAGTCGCGAGGACAGCGCCAAACGCTTGTTTCTAGAAGAAACCTACATGCCCAACCTACTGGTAAGCCGCAAGCAGGATTCCGGTGCACCAGTGGTATACGAAGCTCACCCTAATTACGCAAATCTATTTGGTCGCATTGAATACACCAGCGAGCAAGGGGCACTTGTCACCCATTATCGTAAAATTTGTCCTGGTGCTTTGCACCGCGCCAATGGTGGCTACCTCATTGTGGATGCCGAAAAGTTATTGCACGAACCATTCGTTTGGGAAGCATTAAAACGCGCGCTTTCATCCAATCAACTGAAAATCGAAAGCCCATACAGTGAAATGGGATTGATCAGCACCACCACGTTAATTCCAGAGTGGATTCCACTGAACGTAAAGATCGTACTGATCGGCTCGCGCAGCACGTATTATTTACTGCAAGATCTAGATGACGATTTCAACGACATGTTCCGCGTATTAGTGGACTTTGATGACTATCTTCCTTGCACTCTCGACCATATGGAAGCCTTTGCCCGTTTGCTGCAAAGCCGTTGCGAAGAGAAGTCTTACGCGCCCATTAGTCGCGATGGCGTTATTCGCTTGATTGAACAAAGTGCTCGATTAGCCGAAGACCAGCGCCACTTAAGTGCGCGTATCGGGGATTTATTTGAGTTACTGGCCGAAGCGGAATTCGTTAGAAAGCTCGCGCAAGAAGAAACCATCAATGCGCAACATGTGAGCCGTGCTTTAGATGCCAAAGAACAACGCAGTGGCCGTATTCAAAAAGAAATACTCGACGATATTTTAGACGGCACCATTCTCATCGACACCGAAGGAGAAGCTGTTGGCAAGATCAATGGTTTAACCGTTCTGTCCATTGGGGATAGCTCATTTGGTGCCCCTGCTCGCATTACCGCCACTGTGTACCCTGGTGGTCGTGGCATTGTGGACATTGAACGCGAAGCCAATCTTGGGCAAAACATTCACACCAAAGGGGTCATGATCCTCACTGGTTATCTTGGCCACACCTACGCCCAAGAATTCCCCTTAGAAGTCAGCGCGTCCATTGCCATGGAGCAAAGCTATGGCTATGTAGATGGCGACAGCGCCTCATTGGCCGAAGCTTGCGCGTTAATCAGTGCCTTAAGCTACATTCCTATTCATCAATGCCTAGCTGTGACAGGCTCCATTAACCAATACGGCGAAGTGCAAGCAGTTGGTGGCATTAATGAAAAGATCGAAGGCTTCTTCTCTATTTGCAAGGCCCGCGGCCTAAACAAAAAGCAAGGGGTATTGATTCCTGCCTCCAACGTGAAGCACCTAGTCTTGAAAAAAGAAGTCATTGAAGCCGTGGAAAATGGTGAATTCCATATTTACGGCATTGAGTCAGTAGATCAAGCTCTTGAGATTCTCATGGATCGCAAAGCCGGCAAGCTCTCGCGTAAAGGCACCTTCCCTCGCGGCTCTATCAACTATCGAGTACTGGAGCGCTTGCGCGACATTGCCGATATCGGCCGAGAAGAAGAGCACCACGAAGAAGAAAAGGAAGAGAAAGAAGACAAGGACAATAAAAAAGTCACCAAGCATTAACCTTCCCCTTCCATATTTCAGGTCCGTTAGGGCCTGAAATATTTCATATGATCACTGGCAATCTGCCTATCCTTTGCCATAGTTAAAGACAGCCAAAACCAAGATTTGGCCCCTTTGAAGCATGCGGTTTGCAACCTATAGGGTTTGTCTTAATGGCCGATGACACATCATCAATAAACAAGTCACTGACATTTTCAGGCTGTAAGGTCTTAGTAGTTGAAGACAACGCCATCAACTTCATGGTGCTTGAACAACAACTCATGAAGCTAGGCTGCGAAGTATCTTGGGCAGACACTGGCGAAAAAGGCATAGAGCTCTATAAAGGCAACCTCTTTGATTGCGTCTTAATGGACTGCATGCTGCCAGGTATGAGCGGATTAGAGTGCACCACGCATATTCGCGAATTTGAGCAAAATACTCATCATAAGCGCACACCTATTATCGCCCTGACCGCAGATGTAAGAGAAAGCAATAAGCAAGCTTGCTTTGATGTGGGCATGGATGACTTCATGGGTAAGCCGTTCAAATTCGCGGATCTCAACAATATGTTGAATTTATGGATTAATCAGCAAAATTCTTCTAAGAAACCCGTATAATAGATCCATATACACATCAACATAATGCCACTGGGGTCTATAATTTTTAAGAGCCCTAAATGTGGGTGATTAGGGAGAATCAAATGAGTCCAGGTGATGACCTACTATTCGGTGACGACACCGAGGGTAGTTCTGACAACCAGATCACTGAGCCCAGCACCAGTGATCAACATTACCTAATTCTCGTAGTCGATGATGACGAGTACGTGCATCAACTCACCAAAATGGTATTGCGTGGCTTTCAGTTTGATGGCCGCCCTATCCAATTAGCCAGTGCCATGAGCGCAAAAGAAGCCATTGAATACCTTGGCAAGCACGATAATGTAGCAGTCGCCTTGGTGGACGTGGTTATGGAAACCGACGATGCTGGTCTACAACTGGTTAACCATATTCGTAACGAATACAGCAATAATGAAATCCGCTTACTGATTCGCACCGGCCAGCCTGGAGCTGCCCCTGAAGAGTCTGTATTTCAAGATTACGATATTAACGACTACTTAAGCAAAACCGATATCACCGCCCACAAACTGCGCATGGCCCTGTTAAATGCCCTACGTTCTTACCGGGATATTCGCCATGCGGCTGATTTACAGAAGCAAATCATGCTGGCTGAGCAAGAATCCAAAACCGCTGCCGCTGCGTCTGAAGCAAAATCTCAATTTTTAGCCCACATGAGCCATGAGATTCGCACCCCGCTTAATGGCATCATTGGTATTGCGGATATTTTATCCGAAACGCCACTTACCGAAGAACAAGCGCGTTATGTGAACACCATAGAACAATCTGGCGAAGCTCTGCTGGCCATCATTAATGATATTTTAGACTTCTCTAAAATCGAAGCAGGCAAGCTTGAGCTAGAAGAAACGGATTTTTCTCTTAAGGAAATTTGCGAATCGTTAGAAGATATTTTTGTCGCTCAACTAAAAGACAAGAATTTAAAATACACGTTTAAACTAGACCCACACATTCCAGAGTTTCTCAGCGGTGATCCACTTAGGATCAAGCAGATACTGCTAAATCTCATTAGTAACAGCTTAAAATTCACTCGCACTGGCGGCATCCACATTGACGTACATTGCTTACAGAGCGAGCCAAATGTACAACTAGAATTCCGTGTTATTGATACGGGTATTGGTATTCCTGCGGACAAACAGACTCTTTTATTTGAAGCCTTCACACAAGTAGACTCTTCCACTACGCGCAAATACGGTGGTACAGGCCTTGGCCTACAGATCACCAAACGCCTTATCGAACTCATGGGCGGCACGATTCGAGTCGAAAGCGAACTTAACGAAGGCTCAACATTCATATTTAACGTGCATTTAAAAAGAGGTAAGGCAGTTCAATCTGCTTCACATGAGGCTTTACAACAGTTATCGCCAGAGAAAACCCAGCGCATTCTTGTGGCAGAAGATAACCGAACAAATCAAATGGTTATCAGCGCCATGCTAAAACGCTTAGGTTATGAATTTGATGTGTGCAGTAACGGACAAGAAGCCATTGATGCCCTACATAAAGAACGCTATGGCATTGTTCTGATGGATTGTCAGATGCCTGTATTAGATGGATTTCAAGCTACTCAAGCCATTCGTAAAGATACCGCAATCGCATCCGTTCCCGTCGTAGCCCTCACCGCCGGTGCCACCGACAAAGAAAAACAGCAATGTTTTGATGCTGGTATGAGCGATTTTTTAAGCAAGCCCATTAAACTCGACTTACTAAAAGACACTTTATTGAAGTGGGTATAAAAAAAGCCAGCTTTAAGCTGGCTTTTTTATGATTAAAGACTGCCCAAAAGACCTTCTTTTAAATCATCTTGTACAGCATCTTCAGATAACCAGATACCAAACAATGCTTGTTTAAACGCCAAGCCTTCAACAGTGGTTTTTAACTCACCATTTTTCAATACTTTTACACCAACGCTAGGCACGTAAACAAAGTCGAAAACATCGTTTTCTACAATGCCATCTTTAAACGTCGAAATGAACGTATCAATGGTTGCTTGAATTGGAGCGGTATTACCACCAGTAGACTTTTCAAAGCCTTCACGAGTTGCAGACTCCATCTTATCGGCGCTTAACAAGCCAGATGTAATGTGCAGACGTAATGCCATGGCTTTATCTTGTTCAATAATGCTTTTGGCTTCTTTAGAACTTTCCGGCAGGTATAAGCCCGCAGCGTAAATATCCATAAAGAATTTAGAACGAATCCCCACACCGTTAAGGGTTAAAGATTGATCTTGCGCGCTCATGCTATCCGGCAGATTAACACCCGCCACTTCTTTGGCTTGTGCAACCACACTGAGCATGGTCATTAAACATATGCTTAAGAGTGTTTTCATTATGTGTTCTCTTTTTATTATTGTGATCTTTCGGCTTCACCAAAAGGACTGTCTTTATAGCGAAAAACACCCTGTTTTAGCAAGGAAAGCCAAGCCATATCCCGTGTTTAGGTCAGAATTTTGAACGCTTAAGGTGAATTCTGATTCCAAGTGGTTCAATTGTACAAATAACACCTAGCAAAGAGAGCTAAATTGAACAAAAAAAGATCTATTTAGATTATTAGATTATGAAAAAACGAAATCTCTGGTGATGACAGGCCACAACTTCTACATTGAACATTCACAGTCATATTAGAGGGGTGTGAAATGCCAAACATCAATCCGATGGTCAGTACAATCGTTCAGCAAATCATGGTAACAGAGAATGACCCTGCGGCTTGGCGTCGCGAACTCATTCGCAATCACATTTTCGATGCCCAGGAAGCCAAAGACTTATCTGAAAGAGAAATTTCTTTAATTCATCATGCATTGCTAACGCAACGTTTTAGCCAAATGAACAGTGATGAACTGCTAGTGGAAGCCAAAAAGCAGAAATTACAGTATCACGTTCAATTAGAAGCGGATCAATTTCAAATGGGAGCTGTTTGCTACTAACCCACTCACATAGAATACAGTAGACAAAGGCTTTGGCCTTTGTCTACGCCATGAAGACATCATCCACGTAATTCAAATAACTTTGTCTTAGCACCCGTACACTTTCTTCTTTTATGTTGCCCGCCAATTGCGACTTATTCAAACCGGTTAAAAACGTGGTTAATTGGTGCAATGTATTTTTCAATTCAAACATCACTATTTCCATGATTTTGTTAGAGCGTCGAGGCTGACTGATTAAACTCAACAGACGAAAATGGGCATGGGAATAATAATATTCAGCGTCTTTTTTACGATCACTTTGATACAAAGCATGGGCCGTGTTATGGCACGACAAAACAAATAGGTGAATCACCGTTTTCAGTTCCTTATCTTCCTTTTCAAGCCAAGGTTCAATCAAATCCACACTTTGTGAGAAAACCTTACTGGCCTTTTTATACTGCCCTTGGTGATAAAAACCATCGGCATATAGGGTTTGGGATTCCCATATTTGAAAAACATCCTGTATATTGCGTTGGATTTTCATAATCTCACCTCTAAGATATAAATGATAATCATTATCATTTATATCTTAGAGGTGAATTTTGTCAAGTATTGATTTAACTTTGAATGGAGTTTCCATGGCATTAGAAACCTTATATGTGCCACTTAAGCATTCTCATCTATTACTGGTTGCCATCAGCATCGTATTTTTTATGGCCCGTGGCGGCTCAAGAATATTTCAAAAACAGTGGCAGAATGCCTTGGCTGTTAAAATCGCAGCCCACGGCATCGACAGCTTACTTCTGTTAACTGGGGTGCTATTGATGGTTGCAACGGCGCAATACCCCATTGCACAAGCTTGGCTAACCACAAAACTGATTCTATTAGTGGGTTACATTATGTTTGGCATTAAAACCATGAAAAGCCCATCTGTGATGCAGCAACGCAGCTATTTTGCAGCGGCCATTATTTGTGTATTACTCATGATCACTATCGCTCGCACTCACCACCCTCTTGGGTTATTTAGCTTGCTATAAAAAACAAAAAGCCCAAGTAAACTTGGGCTTTAATTATCTTATTTCACTTCCACTACTGGGATTAAGTTCTCCCGAGAAGCTTGCGCTTTACCGGTTCGCAACATCCACAAGGTTAATCCGATTTGCCATAAACTTAGGCACACTAACCAAATGGCAGATGTCGTAGGGTGCGCAGACCAGGTAACAATCTGATACGTTCCAACGGCCAGCACATACGCCACACTAAAAGACCAAAGCATACTAAAGCCCGCCCAAAAGTTTCCGTGCTCTTTCACAATGGCACCCACTGTGGCCACACACGGCATATAAAGCAGGATAAACAGCAGATAACAGAATGCCGCCCAAGGTGTCACAAAGAAGGTTTGCAACGCACCTATGGTAGTCATTTGTACTTCTTGGCTTGCGGCAATGGTTTGTGTATCACTCAAGTCACCTAAATCCAAACCTAACGGGTCCGTAAGGTTACCCAGTACATCCATCACATTAGCAGGAATAGTGGCCACCGCTTCGCTTAAAGAATCCAATAAATTGAATTCTTCGTCTGTGGCATCCCCTTTTGAATACAGTGCATCAAGGGTTCCCACGACCACTTCTTTGGCAAACAAACCCGTGAAAATGCCCACGGTGGCCGGCCA
Source organism: Bermanella sp. (assembly GCA_041546605.1). Lineage (GTDB taxonomy): Bacteria > Pseudomonadota > Gammaproteobacteria > Pseudomonadales > Oceanobacteraceae > Bermanella. Next base: position 4,850 of record JBFEWA010000040.1, on the reverse strand, counting down.
GTTTTCTTCTTGAATCCCCATAGGGGTAAAGATAGGCGTAATGGTTTTACCAATCTCCGATAACACAGAGTCTTCTTGGTTTTCATGGCCAAAGCTGCCGTCAGTACCCACTGAATTTAATACGTTCAGGACAATCACCACCATCACAATGGCTTTACCCGCTCGCACCACAAAGCCTTTTAAGCGATGCCAAGTGTGCATCAACAAATTACGGCTGGTTGGTAATAAATAAGGAGGCAACTCCATTACAAATGAGCTGTCTTGGGCCGGCAACATGAAACGACGCAATAAAAATGCAGTGAAAACCGCCACAGCGATACCAATCAAATACAAGGCAAACACCACGTTTTGACCATTTTCAGGGAAAAACGCAGCGGCAAATAATGCGTATACTGTCAAACGCGCACCGCATGACATGAACGGTGCCATCAAGGTCGTCACCAAGCGATCCCCTTCACGACTTAATGTACGCGTAGCCATAACCGCTGGTACGTTACAGCCAAAGCCCACAATAAGCGGAACAAACGCCTTACCCGGTAAACCTAGTGAACGCATCATACGATCAATAATGAATGCTGCACGGGCCATGTAACCCACGTCTTCTAGGAAGGACAAGGCTAAAAAGAGCGCTGCAATCACAGGGATAAAACTGGCAACCAACTGCACACCGCCGCCAACACCGTCAGCAAGGAAAGTGGTTAACCATTCTGGTGAGCCAATGGATGACAATATCCAATGCGGAGTTTCAACAAAAATTGCCGCGGCCGTCATGTCAAAGAAATCAATGAAGGCACTACCAAAATTAATGGCAAACAAGAACAGCAGGTACATCACCCCAAGGAAAATGGGCAATGCCAATACTCGGTTAAGCACGATGTCATCGATGCGTTCACCCAGAGTTTTACGCTCTTTATGGTTATGACTAAGCACATCGGCACACACCTTATCCACCCACTGATAGCGAGATTGAATCAAGGTACCCTTAGCAGATGCGGGAACCGATTGCTCATAGGATTCAGGTAAACGATTTTGCTCTAGTAATAACGTGGCCAATAATGGCGATGTATCACTGTCTTTGTCACTCAAAAAGGCCGACAAATCAGTCAAAGCCTCTTCTACTTCAGCCGAAAACGCATAAGGTCGCGACAAGCAGCTGGCTTTTTGCAAACGGGTTTCCACTGTATCCAGCAAGCTAACTAAGCCATCACCGCGAGACGCCACCAGCGGGATAACCGGACAACCTAATGCTTCGGCCAATGCTTGGTGGTCAAGATGCACGCCTTTGCTATGGGCTACGTCCACCATGTTTAAGGCGACAATCATAGGAGTACCGGCATCATATAGCTGAGATGTCAGGTACAAACCACGCTCAAGACTGGAAGCATCCAATACGTTGATGATGAGGTCAGCTTCTTTATTCAAAATGAATTGCTGGGCAATTTGCTCGTCCAAGGAGTCGCCCTTGGTGTCCGCAATTACACTATAAGTACCCGGCAGATCCACTACTTCGTATTCAGTCTCTGCGTGATAATAGGTGCCGCTTTTACGTTCAACCGTCACACCTGGCCAGTTACCCACCCGTTGACGGGTACCGGTTAGTGCATTGAATAACGTTGTCTTACCGCAATTGGGGTTACCAACCAATCCGATGGTGAATTTTTGTTCACTCATACTTTCTCCACCCATATGCCTTTGGCTTCTGCACGGCGCAAACTTAGGTTAAAGCCGCGAAGCTTAATTTCGATTGGATCACCTAAAGGGGCAACACGAGTGACGTGAAATTGAGTACCCGGAGTCAAGCCCAACACCATTAAGCGCTGATCGGCTTGATCATCGGAAAATTGCTCTGAAGAGATGATGGCGCTATCGCCCACTTTTAAGTCACTGAACCGCATTGCCATAGTGATACCCGTGAATCTTGAAATATCTAAATGATAATACTTCTCACGACGAAATGATAATGCTTCTAGCAATAATTCTGTAAAGAAAGGAAAAAGCCCTGCATTTCTTGATGCAGGGCAAAGGATTTACTGTCGAGCAAGGCGGCCCAGCAAGGCATCTTGCTGAATAGGCCCTAAAGATCGAGTGGGATTAATGTCCAAACCACCCCGTCGGGTATAGCGAGCCGTCACAGTTAACGCCTCAAACGAGCCCAAATTAGCCAAGTCACAGAAGATTTGCTCCACGCAATGCTCATGGAAATCATCATGACCGCGATAGCTGATCACATATTGCAACAAAGCCGCTTGGTCTAACTTAGGCCCTGTATATTCAATGACCAAGGTGGCCCAATCAGGTTGACCCGTCACAGGGCAATTGGATTTGAGTAAATGGGAGTTTAAGGTTTCCGTCACTGTCTTTTCTGAGTCACACGCCAACAACTGGGCATTAGGTGCGTATTCACTGATCTCAATATCCAAATCATCAATACACTGACCAATATTAGCGGCACTGACTGGGAAGCTCATGACATCATGCAGCACCACTTGTACATCTGCCCCAAAGCCCTTGGATAAATCCGCTTCCAATCGAGACTTCAGCTCATCCGTACCGGCTAATTTAGTTTGATTAAAACTGTTCAAATACAATTTAAAGGATTTGGACTCCACGATATGGGTTGAATGAGCTGGAATAAAAAACTCAACAATGGCCACTTGCGGCTTGCCTTTTAAATTCAACCAAGACAACTCATAGCCTGTCCACACATCCATACCAAAAAACGGTAAGTCCCCTTGTACACGTTTTTCAGGGAAATTTAGTTTCTCACGATTTTGTGCTCGAGCAATGGGAAAAATCAAAGAAGGATCATACTCAAACACATAGTCTGTGTGCTTACCCAGCAACAATTCTTGATCATCAATACTCATTAGTTTCGAATTCCTTTACCACGCTTCAGCAGCCACATGCTGTAAGCCGTCAATATCACAATCACACTAATCAAAATGGTATAGCAGGTGGCAAGGTTCACATCACTTACCCCTAACATGCCATAACGAAAACCATTCACCATATACAGAATCGGATTAAATTCCGACACTAATCGCCAGCCTTCTGGCAATAAATCCGTACTGAAAAACACACCACCTAAATAAGATAATGGTGTCAAAACAAAGGTGGGGATAATAGACACATCATCGAATTTATTGGCATACAGTGCGTTAATAAAACCACCCAATGAAAACAGGATAGACGAGAGCAATACAATGGAGGATAAGATCAACAGGTTGTACACCTGAATCTCGGTAAAAAACACCGCCACTATGGTGACAATAACGCCAGTTAATAATCCACGCGCGACACCACCAAACACAAAGCCCGCTAAAATCACACTATTAGGCACAGGGGCCACTAACAATTCTTCCACGCTGCGTTGAAATTTATTACTGAAAAACGAGCTAGAAACATTGGCATAGGAATTATTAATCACCGCCATCATGATCAAACCCGGCATGATGAACGACATATAATTTAGGCCAGACATCTCCCCTATTCGTGAGCCAATCAAGTTGCCAAAGATAATAAAATACAGGGTCATGGTAATAGCAGGTGGTAACAAGGTTTGCTGCCAAATGCGCATAAAGCGGCGCACTTCTTTCACTAAAATAGTGTTAAACGCAATCCAATATGCTTGCACAAAAGCCATCATGATTATTTCCTTACCGCATCTACAAACAAGGTTTCCAGACGATTGGATTTGGGACGAATGCCACTGACTTGAATATCGTGATCATTAAATACCTTAAACAATTCATTAATAGCGGTCCCCTTTTCGACATCCACCTCTAAACAGCGATCATCTTGCCAGTTTGCCTCTAAGCCGTTAAAGCTTGGCCGCTCAGGGTAAGCTTGGGCTAATTCCACCACAAAGGTTTGCTTGTGTAGCTCCTCTAGCAACGCACGCTTAGAGGTATTCTTGACGATCTCCCCTTTATTAATGATGGCAATGTTGTGACACAAGCTTTCTGCTTCTTCTAAATAGTGAGTGGTTAAAATAATCGTCGTACCAAACTCTTTATTTAACGTCTGTAAGTATTGCCACATGCTGAGCCTGAGCTCGATGTCCACACCCGCCGTAGGTTCATCTAAAATCAGCAATTTAGGATCATGCACCAATGCGCGAGCAATCATTAAGCGACGCTTCATGCCGCCTGAGAGCATGCGTGAAGGCACATCGCGCTTGTCCCATAAATCCAGTGCTTTTAAATATTTTTCACTTTGAGAGGTGGCCAGCTTTTTAGGCAAGCCGTAATAACCCGCCTGCGTCACAACGATATCTTGAACTTTCTCAAACTGATTAAAGTTAAATTCTTGCGGCACCACGCCTAATAATCGCTTAGCCTAATACCAATCCCCTTCGATATCCAAGCCAAACAGTTTTACCTGCCCTTGTGTCTTATTCACTAATCCAGAAACAATACCAAGTGTGGTAGACTTACCTGCACCGTTAGGGCCCAGTAATGCAAAGAAATCTCCCTGGGAGACTTCTAGGTCGATGCCTTTTAAAGCCACATGACCACTGTCATATACTTTTTTAAGACCCGTAATACTCAGGGCAGGCCCTTTATAATCATTCAATGAACTCATAACCGTATCGTATCTATGCAAGCGTATAATCCACACCATCATACTCTGATTTTGTTGAAAGATTTCCAAAAATCTATGCAACAAGGTTTTCCATTCAATCAAGATCCCCTAGCAGAAGACGAAGCCAGCTTTGTCGAACAGCTATCGCAATTGATTACAGATCTTGAAAATCATCATGTTGATGCGGTATTTGAGGGTCAAACTTGGTTAACCCGACTTTTTCGTAACTACCCAGGATTCGCCCCTCACCTAGGTCGAGAAGTATT
>JBFEWA010000429.1:0-2491 GCA_041546605.1 Bermanella sp. | reverse complement strand
TGGATCACGCTCAACAAACCAATCACACCATTAGCTGGCAAAAAGTGGTGTTAGATTTACACAGTGGCCGCTTCTTTGGGGAGCTAGGCGTGTATATAGTGGACGCCGCAGCCGTGATTTTATTATTGCTATCGCTATCTGGCTTTTGGATTTGGTATAGCCGTTTAAAGTAATTCGGAGTTACATTCATCAAACTAAGGCTCTTAGATATCTTAATCGAATGAGCCTCATAAAATCCAACTAAGAAGCTTTTTTAAAACTTCTCTGGCTTACTTTCATGTGTTTAGTTGACTTTTTCTTATGCCTCTTTTGTCGTTTATGCCACCAAATATACACGCCTGAATAACTGAAGTAAGCCACTACTATCCCTAATAGAAACACTAACAACTTATATGGCAAGCCAAATACTTCCGCCATATGCAGTGCATACAACCATTGTGTAACGGTCGTGGCAGAATACTGCCCCGTAGGCCAGAAAGTAGCGAGTAATTCACCACTGTGTGCATCTATATATAAAACGCTACGTGCAATTTTTTCATCCACATCTAACGTTGAGTTGAATCGATACTGATAAGTATTACTGGCTTCTAAATATCTTAATGAACGCTCATGTCCAAGCTTAATATTTAGCTTTTCGGCTTCGATTTGTGCATGCGCACGAGACTTAAACAAAGCTTGAGAAATATCCATAGGTGTATACTTATGATCAGCGCTTGGGGTTGAAGGTGCCGAGGTCAATACCGCATTGGTTATGGGCCTATAGACTTCCGGCAAATTGAACGCCACCGCTGACCAAGCAAAAATGAATAATAAAGCCCATAACCACAAGCCCGCTGAGCGATGTAATAAAAAATGAAATGCATAACCCTGGCTCTTCCAGCGCATGAGAAAGCCTTGCTTCCAACGACTAAAGAAGAGTTTAAAGGTAAACATCTTGGTAACCGGAAGGGTGGTCGCAATGGCAAGAAAACAGTTTAATGTCCATAGCAGACCAATTACTCCCAAAAGAACGACGCCCCAACGATCAGGCATCCATAGCGTGTAATGTAAGCGGTAGATAAATCCCGCTATATTTTTCCAGCTTTGGGTTAAGTCTCCCCACTGGCGCTGTCCTAACACTTCACCCGTGTAAGGATCAATAAACAAACGATTAAAGTCACTCGCACCATTCACGTAAAATCGTAATGCACGACCCTCCTCAAATTCTAACGTCATGGTATTGATACTGCCGCCATGCTCACGACTGTAATTACTTGCAATCCTATATAGATCAGCTTCATTCATAAAGGAACGTGAAGTGGCTTGAGAGTCTTGCATAACTGGCTGCGGGGTAAAAAACAACTCAGTATTCAGCCATTCATCAAGTTCATGATAAAACGCCAAAACACTCCCTGTTAAAGCCGCCACCAATAAAAATAATGCACTGGCCAACCCCAGATAGCGATGCAGAATAATAAACCATTGCTTATGTTTAGCTTGTCGGAACATAACTTTCTCTTCAACAAACAAACAGGGCCCATAAGGGCCCTGATTTTAAGGGGGATTAGTAGTTATCAAAAACGGAGGCGACTGCCTAATGTTATAGTGCGACCAGGTCCTTTAACGTAATAACTCGCGTTAGTTGTCAAAGCCTGAGACGCAACTGGGAAGTAATCCTCATTCAGTAAGTTTTCCACGCCCGCATATAACTGCCAATCGCTATGGTCATAACTGATCTTGGCATTAATCAACTGATATCCTTCAATTGGCCCTTCATAGTTATCGTATGTGCCTTCTTCATTCACCTCAAACTCGTCACGCTCACCAACCTGTGTAAAATCGGCATTCACAGTAATCGCATGATTAACTGGCCAATCAATAAATGCTGTCATTTTATCCGGGTTAATAAAGCGATTACTTAATGGATCTTTGGTGTCTGAATTTTCCCCTTGAATATGACTATAAGTCATACCTACTACCATACCGGAGTCAAATCGGTAATCAGCTAATATCTCTGCACCATAAATTTCCTGCGGTTCACGTACGGGCAAATACACACCTGTATCAGGATCTAATTTAGTAGCCGTACCCAGAGTAGAGGTACTCTTGAATGCTGCGAATTCAATATGCAAATTATTGATATCACTGCTCGCACCAATTTCGTAATGCTTAACTTTAGAGGCCTCTGTTTGAACCTGCGCTAAATCCGTTACGGTCGCGCTTCGCAACAAACGACCTAAATCCGAAATATCGTAGCCTTCAGAGTAGTTAATAAATGGGCTAAACAATGCATTAGCTGTATAACGCACACCCAAATTATAAGTTGTTAAATCGTAATTCAGCGTCCCGCCTTTCACAGAAAATGCCGTTGAACAAGTAGTGTCATTACGACAAAGCTTTAGGGTATTGTAATCATCAACCTGGACCTCTGTTTCTTGATAACGCACGCCCGCTTTGAACATCCACCTATTGTTCCAATTTAAATTATTTTGTACGTAGGCGGCAGCATTCA
>JBFEWA010000316.1:0-3935 GCA_041546605.1 Bermanella sp. | reverse complement strand
CGCATCCATCTTATTATCGTCGTCTTCTAATGCATGAGTATGGAAGCAATTATCCTCTTTCTATTGTTATTCAAGAACACAATAAGGAAATAAAGGCTGAGATTGAGTCATTAAAAAATCGCAGTATTCTAATTTCGATATTTTTGGCGTTAACGGCTCTTATACTCGCTATGCTCGCATCCCATAACTTGATAGCGTCTTTAAAGCGAATGATGGCCGCTATCGATCGTTATGAGGAAGACGGTACCATTCAAGATTTACCAGTGGATTCAAAAGATGAAGTGGGAGTATTAGCAAGAGGATTTCATAATATTTTTCATAAAATTGATTCTGCATTGAAAGCTGAAAAAAGCGCTCTGACCATAGCGAAGCAATCTATCGAAAAACTCAATTCAGTTCTCGACTCTGCTACTGATGGTATTTTGGTATTCGACGGTAATGGTTATATCTCAAGCTGTAATAAATCCTGTGAAGCCATGTTTGGCTACGACAGTCATGAATTAAATGGGCGTTCGATATTGGAAATACTCAGCTTCGATATGGATGCAGAATTTCAACAAGAAGAGCATGCAGACCTGGGAGAAGAGATATATTTATATGTGAAACAAGGACGTGAAATTAACGCCACGAAAAAGAATGATGTGGAGTTTGCAATCAATATATCCATAGCTGAGTTTGAGGCTGAACATAAAACCATGTATACCGCTTTGATACGTGATATCACCGAGGATAAGGCATTACGATTAGAACAGGCAAAAACATTATCATTGCTGACTTCTATTTTGGAATCCACGGATAACGGCATATTAGTAACAGATGCATTAGGAAGTGTTATTCGCTGTAACCATAGGTTTTTAGAATTGTGGAATATTCCTCAGTCATTATTTGATCTGAATGATGAAAAAGCATTGCTGGATTTTGTACTTAACCAGCTTAAAGACCCTGAAGCCTTTATAGAGAGTGTCACCTATTACAATCAAAATATCGAATTGCAAGTAATGGATTCATTGCACTTTTTAAATGGCCGTGAGTTTGAGCGTATTTCTTTACCCATGAAAGTTGATGGTATTGCAATTGGACGCGTATGGAGTTTTAGGGATATTACGCTGAGCAAACAAGCCGAGAAAGAACTCATCCGTGCAAAAGAAGTTGCTGAAGAGTCGGTACGAACAAAAGCAGAATTTTTAGCCAGTATGAGTCATGAAATTCGCACACCCATGAATGGTGTACTAGGCATGTTAGGGTTACTTATGCGCAGTAATCTAGAGCCGGAACAAGCTCGTCATGCTTATTTGGCGCGCTCCAGTGCCGAATCATTACTGACCATTATTAATGATATTTTAGATTTCTCAAAGGTGGACTCTGGGCGGTTGGAATTGGAATACCTGGATTTTAATGTAATTGATCAAATTGAAGAATTAGTCGATACCATAAAACCTAAGGCAAAAGAGAAAGGTTTAATATTCCATTTAGATTTGTCTGGAGTGGAGTCACCTGTAGTGAAAGGGGACCCAGGGCGATTCCGTCAAATATTAATGAATCTCGTTGGTAATGCCATTAAATTTACTGATCATGGTGATATTACCATTCGCGCGCGATCATCGGCGATTAGTTCTTCAGAGGTGAAAATAATATGTTCGGTGATTGATACCGGTATTGGTATTGATGAGGGTGCAAAAGATCGATTATTTGAATTGTTTACGCAGGCAGACTCATCCACTACGCGACGTTATGGTGGCACAGGATTGGGCTTGGCTATTTCGAGGAAGTTGTGTGAATTAATGGGCGGGGAAATAGACCTAAAAAGTACACAAGAGCAAGGCAGTGAATTTACCTTTAGTGTGGTGTTTAAAATTAGTCAGCAGTCACAAGGCATACCTCCTCGAATGGATATTCAGGGGGCTAAAATTTTAGTAGTGGATGATAATGAAGCCAACCGAGAAATCCTAAAAGGGCAGTTATTACAGTGGGGAGCTCAGGTGGAAGAAGCATCTTCCGCGCAGCAAGCGCTCGATATCTTAAGTGATCGCATGGCCAGTTCTAATCCATTGTTTGATGTGGTGTTTTTAGATTATCAAATGCCAGATTTTGACGGTGCCATGTTAGGCAAGAAAATACGAGAAAATAAACAATACGATGACATGCATTTAATTATGATGACTTCCATGGAAGGCATGGGAAGTTCGAGGTATTTTGCAGACTTGGGCTTTACTGCATATTTCACCAAGCCAATTACCACATCTGATTTGTATGACGCATTAACGATTGTGCTTGCCAATGGAGAGGACTTAAAACGGGCTTATCCAATTATTACTGATAATTATTTAAGAAACCTAACAGTCAGTGATCGTAAGGAAATTTCTAAAGACCGAGTGATTTTTCCACAGGAGTATAGCAATAGTCGAATTCTATTGGTGGAAGATAATGAAATAAATCAGGAGCTCGCAACGGATTTGCTACAAGAACTGGGTTTGACCTGTGATGTGGCGAGCAATGGTAAAGAAGCAATTGAAGCGCTAAAAAGCCATGAAAGAAGTGACAGTTATGATGTGGTTTTTATGGATTGCCAAATGCCGATTATGGATGGTTATGAGGCAACCATTAAAATTCGAGAAGGCGCTGCAGGAGAGCTTAACAAAGATGTGGTGATTGTGGCTATGACTGCTAACGCCATGCTTGGAGATGAAGAGAAGTGTCTTGAGGTTGGTATGAATGCCTATATCTCGAAACCCATAGACGTATTCAAATTGGCTGACACATTACTTATGTGGCTAGTGAAAGCTCATTCAGAAGAAATGAAGAATAAGGATTAACAATACTCAATCAGAGTATGGTGGTATTGAAAGGTGGGGCATAGGAACTAGAGAGCTGTATGGATTAAGAGATTCTTCAAACGGGGATGAATCATGTTTGAAGAATCTCTTTACTAAAACAAGTGAGTTGAGTCACTTGTGAGTGGTGATTATTGACCACAGCACTTCTTGTATTTTTTACCGCTGCCGCATGGGCAAGGATCGTTACGGCTAGCTTGCTTAGTACTGGTAACAGCCGTAACTTCTTTGCGGGACATCAAAATATCTAAGTCACGAACGTTTTCTTCTTGAGTGGCATCCACAGTGATGATGCTTGCCCAGCCGTTTTCTTCAAATACACTGATCAGTTCTTGCTTGCGCTCTTCTGTTTGCACTGAGATTTTGGCTGGAGCCTTGTCCGTACCTAGACGAACGGTTTTATTGGTTTCAAAGCCAGGACTGGCATGCGCCGGCTTTTTCATTGGAGTGCCTTTATAGAAGAACTTGGACATGGATCACCATTTAATTGTGGGGCGATGGCGGAGACTATGAATTACCCCAGCCATTCTGAATGTATTGCAGCCATTGTAGTGTATTTGCCATGAAATATCCTAATTCCAAGCAGACGGATTTTGACTATGCTTACATTAAGGGGGCTTGAGGCTGAAATAGCCGGTGCGAATTTGATTGTCAAACCCCGTAAACAGTGATATTTAGCGGATCTATGGCACTCGCCATGGGTTTCTATCTAATTGGATACGTTAATGACCAAAACCTTTAATAACCCACCGATTCCGGAGGGGTTCTTAAACTTATTATCTTCATTGTTGCGCAACCCAAGTGTGGTGGGGGCGGAGCATTCATTCTTCCGTATTTTACAGCGTGAACTGGAAGAGCGTGGTGCTAAGGTCACCTGGTATGAAGGTTTATTGGTGGCACAGGGCTCACAACCGGATAGCTTGATGTTCTCGGCTCACATAGACCGCCATGGTCTGGTGTGTACGGGCCCTAACGAATTCCAATATGCGGCGTTTGTGTCCGGAGCTCGCTCGGATCTACTGGGTAACTCGGTGGATGAGCAACTCATGAAAAAAATCGTGCATCGCTTTCAAAATGAATCCGTGTACGCCTATGAGCCTTGGT
>JBFEWA010000461.1:0-2046 GCA_041546605.1 Bermanella sp. | reverse complement strand
TGTCGATGCCCACTTCACCAAACACAAAGCGCTTAGCTGTGGCCACATAAATGTTGCCTGGGCCAACAATCTTATCCACCTTGGGAATGGTAGCTGTGCCGTAGGCTAAAGCCGCAACCGCTTGTGCACCGCCAATGGTGAAACAGCGAGTCACACCCGCCGCTGCTGCTGCGGCCAGTACTAATTGATTCACTTCACCAGCTGGGGTTGGTACCACCATGATGATTTCATTTACCCCTGCCACGTGAGCAGGAATGGCATTCATCAACACACTGGATGGATAAGCCGCTTTACCACCAGGTACATAAATACCCACGCGATCCATAGGTGTCACTTGTTGACCGAGTACTGTGCCATCGGCTTCTTGATACTGCCAAGATTCGGTACGTTGCTTTTCGTGATAACGACGTACACGTTCGGCGGCTTCTAATAATGCCGCACGACGCTCTTCTGGAAGGTTGTCTAAGGCTTCTTGTAATTGCGCTTGGCCAATTTCCAATTGCGACATGTCGCTCACTTGCAGATGGTCAAAGCGATTACTATATTCAATCACCGCTTCGTCACCGCGGGTTTTGATGTGATGCAAAATATCTAAAACGGTTTGCTGCACTTGATGATCGGATACCGATTCCCACGATAAAAGATCATCCATGGCTTGGGTGAAATCTGCTTGCTGACTATCGAGTGTTCGCATTTGAAACGACATACATGCCTCTTACACTTTTTAACTGGCGGCAATATAACTCACCGCCATACAAAGCGAATTGATTCGCGTCTATGAATTAACGTCGACGCTCAACCGCTTGGGCTAATTTATCAATAATGGGTTGGATCTGACGGTGCTTCATCTTCATGGCCGCTTTACCCACAACCAAACGAGAGCTGATTGGCGCAATTAGATCGCGCTCTTCTAAGCCGTTAGCGCGCAAGGTGTTGCCGGTATCCACGATATCCACAATCAGATCCGCCAGCCCCATGATGGGCGCTAATTCCATGCCGCCATATAATTTGATGATGTCCGCTTGCTTACCTTGCTCGGCAAAATAACGCTTGGTCACACCCACAAATTTAGACGCCACTTTAATGCGACCTGTAGGTTCTGGCGCACCTTTTAGCGCTGCTGTCATTAAACGACAGGTGGCGATGTTTAAATCCAATGGCTCATACAAACCTGTGCTATCGGATTCCATCAATACATCTTTACCGGCCACGCCAATGTCCGCTGCGCCGTATTCCACATAGGTGGGAACGTCGGTGGCACGAATCACAACCAATTTAATATGCTCATGGTTGGTATCAAAAATCAGCTTACGACTTTTTTTGATGTCTTCTGCTGGCACAATGCCCGCTTCTTCAAACAGCGGTAATGTGTCATCTAAAATTCGACCCTTGGATAACGCAATGGTCAATGGCTGTTGGCTCATGTTAAATCCTTGATGCTTCGGCCTAGTTAGGCACACGGCGAATATTGGCGCCTAATAGTTGTAACTTCTCTTCGATGCACTCGTAACCGCGATCGATATGGTAAATACGATCCACAACGGTTTCACCTTCTGCCATCAAGGCAGCAATCACTAGGCTCGCCGAGGCACGTAAGTCCGTGGCCATTACTGGAGCACCTTTCAATTTATCACCACCCTTGGTGATACAGGTGTTCCCTTCTAATGCCACATTGGCACCCATACGGGCTAATTCTTGTACGTGCATGAAGCGATTTTCGAAAATGGTTTCGGTCACGGTGGCACTGCCATTAGCTACAAGGTTCATGACTAAGAACTGAGCTTGCATGTCCGTCGGGAAAGCTGGGTATGGCGCGGTTTTAACACTTACGGCTTTCAATTCACGGCCTGTCATATCCAAGCTGATCCAGTCGTCACCCACTTCAAGCTTGGCACCGGCTTCTTCTAGCTTGTGTAGAACCGCTTCTAGAATGTCCGCACGGGTGTCTTTTAATTTCACTTTACCGCCAGTTGCCGCGGCAGCCACAAGGTAGGTGCCGGTTTCGATACGGTCTGGCATCACGTTGTAATGACCGCCATGTAGGCT
>JBFEWA010000176.1:0-6611 GCA_041546605.1 Bermanella sp. | reverse complement strand
GATGCTGAAGTAGGCGCTTGCAATTCAAGTTGAGGCGCATCTTCTGATACATCTGGCGCATCTGCCTGTGCAGACGCTGTATTTTCAATTTGCGGGGTCGAGGAAACGTTACTACCCGATGTCATCACCGCTTGGTGAATAGGGGCTTTGCCGTAATCGTCATTCCACTTAAGCACCAGCATATATGAAATTACTGCTATGCCGATCAGAATGATTGCTCTTCTTGCATCCATTGTTAATTAGCTCTTATTCGATAATTTTTTAGGAGGAACTGGATCGTATCCATGGGAACCCCAAGGATGACAGCGTCCAATTCGCTTAATACTTAGCCACAGACCACGGAAAGGACCATGCATTTCAAGTGCTTCGAGGGCGTATTCTGAACAAGTAGGGAGGTGTCGGCAACGACTAGGTATCAAAGGAGAGATACCAATGCGGTAAAAACGGATCGGTAAGGCAATAAAGTTCGTAAGAACCGAGCTATTGCTTACGTGGTTTTTGTCTGGAACGGTTGCCATTTGGTTTTTGCCTTAACCGTGTCCAAAGTTGGTCCACCATGTGTCTTAATTCGGATTTATCCAAATCTTTTGCACCGACTCGCGACAGTACAACACAATCAAAGTTTTCTAACTCGAACTGATGATGACGAAAGCTTTCCCTTACGATGCGTTTGATCTCATTGCGATCAACGGCACGCTTAGCATGCTTTTTCGCCACAACTAAGCCCAGTCTGGCAAATCCTAAATCATTGCGCCTGGCAAGAATTAGAATTTGTTTCGATTGGGCTTTGGCGTCTGCTTGGTCGAATACCCGTCGATAATCCCCTGCCGTCAGAAGTCTAACGTGGCGCGGGAATACCGTGCTGGTCATTTCGAATTAGGCAGAAAGTTGCTTGCGACCTTTGGCACGACGACGAGCCAAAACTTGACGACCATTTTTGGTTGCCATACGTGCGCGGAAGCCGTGAGTACGCTTACGCTTTAGGACGCTAGGTTGAAAAGTACGTTTCATGACCTTGTCTCTCAAACTGGTTAACAATAAAAATAAGGGAGCGGATTGTATTGAAAACAGCCAATGTATTCAATCAATCTTTTCGTTAATTCTTATTTTCTTGTAAACCAAATGTTTTTAACGGTTTTTGATTAAAGAATATAAATAAGAATATATATGTCTTGAATATATGTTTTTTATGATTAGTTATTAATACTAGCGAAGCCATTTTCTGTGGATAACCAATTAAAGCCCTTTAAATACAAGGGTTTACAGGGATGATAAAGCTTGTATAGACTCCGTAAAAACTGAGTAAAAGCGCAAGATAACTTGGGGATGGAATGTGGGGTTATGCACAAGCAAAACCAAACAGGCAGTTATTCACATTTTCGTCCCAGTTATACACATAGATAATCCACAGGTGAATCACAGAGTTATCTGTGGATAACTAGCGCAATATTGGTACAATGCATAACTGTTTAAAGATGGAGTCCAGCCGTGCTGGCATTATGGGATGAATGTGTCAGGTGCTTACAAGATGAGTTACCGGCACAACAATTTAATACTTGGATACGACCGCTTAGGGCCAGTGAATCTGACTCAGGCTTAGTTGTATCCGCACCTAATCGATTTGTTAAAGATTGGGTTAAAGATAAGTTCTCCAATCGCATTCAGTCTTTATTAGAAGAGTTGAATGGCGGCCAGGTTTTATCTTTCGAACTGGATATCGGTGCACAGTCCAGTACGCCTGCCTTTATAGCCCCAGCGGTAAAGCCCCCACAACCGAAAGAAGACGTAGCTGAGGCTATGCCTGTGGTGGCTAGCAACAAAGCCGTTGAGCCAGTTAAAGAAACCAAGCGTAAGGTGCAGGTAGAAGGCAGTATTCAGCATCAAAGCAGTTTGAATAAGCGTTTCACCTTCGACACCTTTGTTGAGGGTAAGTCGAACCAGTTGGCCCATGCCGCGGCGCAACAGGTATCTCAGAACGCCGGTGGCTCTTACAACCCACTCTTTATATATGGTGGCGTAGGTTTAGGTAAAACCCACTTAATGCATGCTGTGGGTAATCATATTCAAGCACAAAACCCCAACGCTAAAGTGGTGTACTTACATTCAGAGCGCTTTGTAGCGGACATGGTTAAGGCCCTGCAATTAAATGCGATCAACGAATTTAAGCGTTATTACCGCAGTGTGGATGCCTTATTAATCGATGATATCCAGTTTTTTGCCGGTAAAGAGCGCAGCCAAGAAGAATTCTTCCACACCTTTAATGCGTTATTAGAGGGTGGTCAGCAGATGATTTTGACCTGTGATCGTTACCCTAAAGAAATCGATGGCTTAGAAGATCGTTTAAAGAGCCGTTTCGGCTGGGGATTAACCGTTGCCGTTGAGCCGCCTGAGTTAGAAACCCGTGTGGCTATATTAATGAAGAAAGCGGAACAGGAAGGCATTGATCTTCCCCATGAAGCGGCTTTCTTTGTGGCGCAGAAGATTCGCTCCAACGTACGTGAGTTAGAAGGTGCCTTAAAACGTGTGATTGCTAACGCTGCTTTCACTGGGTCTAAGATTACTTTGCCATTTATCAAAGAAAGCTTAAAAGACCTATTGGCATTGCAGGATAAGCAGGTCAGTATTGATAATATTCAGCGCATCGTGGCCGAGTATTACAAAATCAAAGTGGCTGATTTATTATCCAAGCGTCGATCGCGTTCTGTGGCCAGGCCAAGACAAGTGGCCATGGCACTAAGTAAAGAATTAACCAACCATAGCTTGCCTGAAATTGGCGATGCTTTTGGGGGACGGGACCATACAACGGTTCTGCATGGCTGTCGCAAAATTAAAGAGCTGCGTGAGAATAACGCAGACATTGGCGAAGATTATAAAAACTTATTGCGGTCACTGACCAGTTAAGAGTGGGAAAGGCATGAAATTCACAATCTCTAGGGAAGCCCTATTAAAGCCACTTCAGTTGGTTGCCGGCGTTGTTGAACGTCGCCAAACACTGCCTGTGCTATCCAATGTATTACTGGAAGTGAAAGGGGATCAGCTTTCATTAACCGGTACGGATCTAGAAGTCGAAATGGTGGGTAGCGCCCAACTATTAGAGCCTGGTGTTGATGGTGAGATCACCGTACCTGCGAAAAAGTTAATGGATATCTGTAAGTCTTTGCCGGATCAAAGCACCATAGTGATCAGCCAAGATGAGCATCGCGTACAGCTACAAGCGGGTCGCAGTAAATTTGTCCTGTCTAGCTTGCCTGCCAACGAATTCCCCAATGTAGATGACATTGAAGCTAGTATTTCAGTGAGCGTTCCCCAAGCTCAACTGCGCCGTGTGATTGATCGCACCGCGTTTGCCATGGCTCAGCAGGATGTTCGTTACTACCTAAATGGTTTATTGCTTGAAGTAAAAGCCGATGAATTACGTGCTGTGGCCACTGATGGTCACCGCCTAGCCACCTGTGGTGTGCCGGTTTCTCTAGAAATGGACGGCAAAACTCAGGTTATCGTGCCACGTAAAGCGGTATTGGAATTGGCCAAGCTGATGACAGATCCTGAGTCCACGGTTGAGCTAATGCTAAGCAACAACCATATTCGCGCCAAAGTGGGCGACTATACCTTCACCTCTAAATTGGTAGACGGTAAATTCCCAGACTATGAGCGTGTGATTCCTCGCAATGGTAACAAGGTGCTGGTGGCGGATCGCCAAGCTCTGCGCCAAGTATTCCAACGTACCGCCATCCTTTCTAATGAAAAGTACCGTGGTGTGCGTTTATTACTGGATGAAAACACCCTGCAAGTAGTGGCCAACAACCCTGAGCAAGAGCAAGCGGAAGAAAGCATTGGTGTGGATTATCAATATGATTCACTAGAAATCGGCTTTAACGTGAGTTATCTGCAAGATGTGTTGTCCGTGCTCGATGGGGATGACATGAAGATGACCCTAGCGGACCCGAACTCTTCAGCGGTAATGGAAGAGGTGGAAGGGGGAGATTCCCTTTACGTTGTTATGCCGATGCGTCTATAAGCTAGCTGCATTGCAGCTTCTGCGTTAAAAAAAGGACTGAACTTGCTCATTTATGATTTATAAACTGCGCATTTCAGTCCTTTTTTGTGCCTTGAATCTGCTGTTTCGCTAACGCTTATCTTGTCTAGGGTGATACTTTCGTGACCGCTTATTTTTATGGAATACAAATAGATTCAATGACTTATGGCCATTGAAACCCTCATGCTACAAGGGGTGCGTAATCTTGCCCCTGTCTCAATTACCCCAAGTTCCCAGATCAATCTGATTTACGGTGAGAACGGTTCGGGTAAAACCAGTTTGCTGGAATCCATCTATTATCTGGCGTACTGCAAAAGCTTTCGCACTCATAAACAAAAGAACCTTATTCAGCACGATGCTGAATCTCTTACGGCGTTTTGTCGCTTGGTGTTAG
Organism: Bermanella sp.; assembly: GCA_041546605.1. GTDB lineage: Bacteria > Pseudomonadota > Gammaproteobacteria > Pseudomonadales > Oceanobacteraceae > Bermanella. Next base: position 2,181 of record JBFEWA010000176.1, on the reverse strand, counting down.
ATAAGGGGTCTTATCAGCTAGGGGTGGAGCGCAATATCAAGGGTGAGCGCCGAATCAAGCTAAATGGGGAGTGGCTACAGAGTGCGGCGGAATTGGCGTCGGTTCTTCCTGTGCAGTTGCTTGACCCTACTATGTTTCGTTTATTGGAAGGCAGCCCTCAGCTGCGTCGTGAATACATTGACTGGGGTGTGTTCCACGTGGAACCAAACTTTATTAATGTCTGGCGCAACTTCAAAACCGCCCATAAGACGCGAAATGCTTTGTTGAGAGCAGGTGGCTGCAGTGAGGCCGAACGCTTGGTTTGGCACGAGTCTCTTGCGGCTCAGGCCAATAAGATCAATGAATTCCGCATATCCTATATGGCTCGGCTAAAACCTGTGTTTGATCACTTTATGCAGCGCTTGAATCCAGATCTGGGTATTACCATGAGTTTCTACCAAGGATGGGGGAAAGATAGGGATTACTTGGAATTGCTCGAAGAGAGCTGGTTGAGTGACCTTAAAATGGGATTTACCCAGCTAGGCCCTCAACGTGCGGATTTGCGTATTAAGGCGAATAATTTGCCTGCCATGGAGGTTTTATCCCGCGGACAGCAGAAAATGGTTGTGTGTGCCCTTAAGTTGGCGCAGGCGCAAATCTATCGAGAAGTCTCTAATCGCCCCTGTATATTCTTAGTTGACGATTTGTGTGCAGAACTGGATTTAAACCACAGAAAAGCTTTATGTAGCCTCCTAGAAGAATTAGAATGTCAGGTCTTTGTTACCGCTGTTGAAGCAGATCAAATAGCGGATTGTTGGTCCCCTCAAAGTCTTGTCAAAACGTTCCACGTGGAACATGGGATCTTAAATCAAGAATAAACAGTTCTGCCAGGAGTCTGATCCATGAGCACTGAAACCGCCTACGATTCTTCCAGTATTAAGGTACTGAAAGGCCTAGATGCAGTTCGTAAACGTCCCGGGATGTATATCGGTGATACCGATGATGGTACCGGCTTGCATCATATGGTGTTTGAGGTGGTGGATAACTCCATCGATGAAGCGTTAGCGGGTCACTGTAGTGAAATCAAAGTGATTATCCACCCTGATGAATCCATCAGTGTAAGCGATAACGGCCGTGGTATTCCGGTTGATATACATGAAGAAGAAGGTGTATCGGCCGCGGAAGTGATCATGACCGTACTGCATGCTGGCGGTAAGTTCGATGACAACAGCTATAAGGTTTCTGGTGGTCTACACGGTGTGGGTGTATCGGTTGTAAACGCCCTGTCTGATAAGCTTAAACTTGTGATTCGTCGAGCTGGCAAAGTGTGGGAGCAAAGCTATACCCATGGTGTGCCAGATGAGCCAATGAAAGCCGTGGGCGATACGGATACGACGGGTACGACGATCCACTTCCACCCAAGCCCAGCCACGTTTACCAATATTCAATTCAACTATGATCAACTGGCTAAGCGTGTACGTGAGCTGAGTTTCCTAAACTCTGGCGTACGCATCGTATTAAAAGATGAGCGTAGTGACCGTGAAGAAGTGTTTGAATTTGAAGGCGGTCTTAAGAGCTTCGTAGAATACTTAAACACCAATAAAAATGCCGTTAATGACATTTTCCACTTCCAGTTAGATGGCGATACTCGTGAAGACGGTATCGGCGTAGAAGTGGCTATGCAGTGGAATGACAGCTTCTCTGAGAACATCTACTGCTTCACCAATAACATTCCTCAGCGCGATGGCGGTACCCACTTAGCGGGCTTCCGTGGTGCGCTTACCCGTTCTTTAAATAGCTACATTGAGCGTGAAGGCTTGGCCAAGAAAGCCAAGGTTTCCACCACAGGTGATGACGCCCGTGAAGGTTTAACCGCCATTATCTCGGTGAAAGTGCCTGATCCTAAGTTCAGCTCGCAAACCAAAGACAAGCTTGTATCTTCTGAGGTGAAAACCGCGGTAGAACAAGAGATGGCCCGATGCTTTAACGATTTCCTACTTGAGCAACCACAGCAAGCCAAAGAAATCGTGGGCAAGATGATGGATGCGGCCCGTGCCCGTGAAGCGGCCCGTAAAGCCCGTGAAATGACCCGTCGTAAAGGGGCGCTTGATATTGCAGGCTTGCCAGGTAAGTTGGCGGATTGCCAAGAGAAAGACCCAGCCCTTTCTGAAATCTACCTAGTGGAGGGTGACTCGGCCGGCG
>JBFEWA010000010.1:0-22116 GCA_041546605.1 Bermanella sp. | reverse complement strand
TGCATACAGAAATAGGTCACCGTTGTCGCGGCGCTAAGGTAAACGGTCGTATTGTACCGCTCACCTATAAAGTAAAAACCGGCGAACAAATTGAAATTTTAACCAGCCGCGATGCACACCCATCCCGTGATTGGTTGAATACTGAAAATGGTTATGTGAACACCACCCGTGCCCGCGCTAAAGTGGCCTCTTGGTTTAAAAATCAAGCCCGTGATCAAAACATCATTGATGGTAAAGGCATTCTTGAGCCAGAACTGAAGCGCATTGGTTTTAATAACATCGATGTGCATCAGCTGACTCAGGATTTGAATTTCAAGCATCTTGATGATCTATATGCCGCATTAGGTGCAGGCACTGTGCGTACCTCGCAAGTGATTCATCATGCGCAAAAACAATTGCAGCAAGACAGCGAGCAAGACCAGCAATTAAGTTTATTGCCTGTGGTGCCATCTAAGCCCATTGATGGCAGCGATGTGTACATTCATGGTGTGGGTAAATTGTTGAGTACCTTGGCGCCGTGTTGTCATCCTGTGCCGGGTGATCCAATTGTAGGCTTTATCACCCAAGGCCGTGGCGTGAGCATTCACAAAGCGGACTGTACGAATTTGCTTAATTTAAAACAAAATCAGTCCAACCGAATTACCGAAGTGAGCTGGGGTAAAACCCCTGAGAAACTGTATCCGGTTGAGCTCATGTTAAAAGCCTACGACCGTCGTGGCTTATTAAAAGACGTGAGTATGACGCTGGCCTATGAAGACATTAATATTTTGTCGATGAATACCTTGTCGCAACAAGATGGCACAGCAGACTTGTTGATTACGGTGGAAATCGACAGCTTGAGTCATTTGGGTAAGGTGTTGAATAAGTTGCAGCAACTTCCCAATATCATGGACGTGCGTCGTCATAATTAATTTTAAGTGTTCTGTGTATCAGGTTTAGGAAGCAAGCATGTATCAAGTGGACGATTTGTTGTATCTCATGTCGCGATTGCGTGACCCAAAAACCGGTTGCCCATGGGATTTAAAACAAAGCTTTCAAAGCATCTTGCCTCACACCTTAGAAGAAGCCTACGAAGTGGCAGACGCCATTGAAAAGCAAGACTATGACCACTTAAAAGAAGAACTGGGTGATTTACTGTTCCAAGTGATTTTTTACAGCCAGTTAGGTAAAGAAGAATCCTATTTTGATTTCCCTCAAATCGTCGATACCTTGGTGAGTAAACTGGTACGACGTCACCCCCATGTTTTTCCCAGTGGTGAATTGCACTCTGATGATAATGTAACGCCACTCACCGACGAAGAAATCAAAGGTCGTTGGGAAGCCATTAAACAGCAAGAGCGTGAAGAAAAAGCCCAGCAGCAACAGGATGCAGATTTAAACAGCGTGCTGGCGGATGTTCCGCAAGCCTTGCCTGGCATTCAACGCGCAGAAAAACTGCAAAAACGTGTCGCTATGGTGGGCTTCGATTGGCCCGAGCCAGAACAAGTATTGGATAAAATTGAAGAAGAAATCGGCGAATTACGTGAGGCCATGGCCAAAGGTCATCACGCTGAGATCGAGGATGAACTAGGGGATTTATTCTTTGCCATGGTGAATTTAGCGCGCCATGTGAAGGTAAAGCCGGAAATGGCCATTCGCAGTACCAATGCCAAATTTGAGCGTCGCTTTCAATACATAGAAGCCACATTACAACTACAAGGTAAGGGGGTGGAGCAGGCCTCCCTGGATGAAATGGAAGCCTTGTGGCAGCAAGCCAAGTCCCTAGAAAAATAATCTAGTTTTTGAGTGTTTAAACCACTTTCAAGGATAGCTCAGGCGAATTCAGTATATGGGTGTCCGCCACAAAATAATCCTCACTGCTGGCGCTGTTCCACCAATGCTTCCATGGATCAGCAATGGGCTGGCTGTTCACCAAACAATTCTCTTTTAATAACGGCACAATCGCCCCCATAGACACGCTGAGGGAGTTAGGTGTGCGACGTTTTAGCATGTTGGGTGTGAGCTTTTTCGGGTCGTCTAATCCCATACTGCCTACCAGTTCATAAAAATTATGTAAGGTATTGCGCTGAAAGTTGGCTACGCGCTGACTTTTCTTTTGTACATCAAGTGCGCGACCACGGGCCGGGTCTTGTGTGGCAATGCCAGTGGGGCAGTGGTTGGTATTGCAGCTGCGAGATTGAATGCAACCCAGAGCCATCATCATGGTACGTGCGGCATTCACCGTGTCGGCCCCTGCGGCTAACTTGCTTAATAAATCAAAACTGGACGCGGTTTTACCGGCGGAAATAATTTTGATTTTGTTGCGCAGGCCACAACCGATTAACGCGCTGTTCACTAAGTAGGTGGCTTCCAAGCAAGTCATGCCTAGACGATTACTGAATTCTACCGGTGCCGCCCCTGTGCCGCCTTCGGCACCGTCTACTGTAATGAAGTCCGGCAGTATGTTGATTTCTAACATGGCCTTACAGATGCTTAAAAATTCAGCCGGATTGCCTAAACACAATTTAAAACCCACAGGTTTGCCTTCGCTTAAGGTGCGTAGTTGTTTAATAAAATGCAGTAAGGCTTTTGGGTTGGATGCCATAGGGTGATTGGCCGGAGAAACGCAATCCTTATCCATAGATACCCCGCGAATGGCTGCTATTTCGGCATTGATTTTGGACTTTGGCAGTACGCCACCGTGTCCGGGTTTGGCTCCTTGGCTTAACTTAATTTCAATCATTTTAATATTGGGTAGGGTGGCGGTATTGCGAAATTTTTCCGCATCAAACTCGCCGTCTTCGGTGCGACAACCAAATAAGCCAGAACCTATTTGCCAGACTAAATCCCCGCCGTGCTTTAAATGGTAAGGGCTTACGCCACCTTCCCCTGTGTTGTGAAAAAAGTTTCCAATCTTTGCGCCTAGGTTTAAGGCTTCAATCGCATTAGGACTTAATGCCCCAAAGCTCATGGCGCTAATGTTTAAATACGCGGCGCTATAGGGTTGAGTGCAATCTTCGCCACCAAAGTTTACCCGTTTGTTGTCTTCGCTGACTTCTTTTACATGTAGGCTTTGCCACAGGCTTAAATAATTATCTTCTAACAAGTTGCGCTGTGTACCAAAGGCGATGGTATCGCGCTCATTTTTGGCACGTTGATACACCAGTGAGCGTTGTTCGCGATTAAAGGGTAACTCTTCGGTGTTACTGGCAATAAAGTACTGTTGAATTTCGGTGCGAAAGGATTCTAAAAAATAGCGAATGTACGCCACCACAGGATACAGACGATTTAAGGTGTGCTTACTGCGGGTGACGTCATGTATGCCAATGACGCTGTACAGTAGCGTCAAGGTTAAGCACACAAAGGCAAGCGTTGACGGAAACCAAATAACCCACGCAGCACACAACCCATTTCCAATAGTGGCAATGAAGAGCAAGGTTTTTTGCATAATGGTCATTCGCTGTCATCCTTTCATGTGAATAGATGGCATTAGTATATCGGCTGTGGTTGAAGTTCAAAGGGATTTCTTATGGTCCCGTGACCTAAACCCATGATGTAAGTTAGATAGGGCGCTTGCTTAGTTTGATTTGACGGTATTCTTTTGGGGTCAAACCAGTCCATTGCTTATAGGCGCGGGTGAACGCGCGAGGCTCGCTGAAGTTTAAGCGTTTTGAAATGTGGGCAATGCTGATGGCATTGTTGCGCAACCAGTATTTGGCTAACTCTTGGCGCAATGAATCTTTAATTTGCTGGTAACTGGTGCCTTCGGCGTTTAAGCGGCGGCGTAAGGTTTGCTCGCTCATGGATAAATCTTTGGCTAATTGTGCCGAGCTTGGTAATTGTAACGTGTCCCCATCTTTAAGTGGGCGCGGGTCCAGTTGTTGTTTGATGAGAGCAGTTAAGCTGGTGTCTTCCCCAGGAATGGTGAGCATATCGATGGGGGCGCGACGTAAGAATACCTGTAAATCTTCTTGGGATTTCACCAAGGGTTCTTGCAAATATTTTTTATGAAACACTAAGCGGTTGTATTTGCTTTTCAGGTAAGTGGGGCAACGGAAGAGCAAATCAAATTCGTCGCGATCCAGCGGGGTGTAATTAATATAGGCGCCTAATAGCTTGATGGGTTTGCCTATGTACCAGCTGGCAAAGCGGTGCCAGATTACATGCCAGTATTCGATGTAGAAGTGTTCGAAGTCTAATTCCGGGCGGCGAAATTCACTGGTGAAATAGACGTGTTCCCCTTCAATGTCCAAGGACATATGCACTTCGTCTGTGATTTGGTTGTAAAAGCGAATGCCTTTTTGCAACAACTCTTCTAGGGTGTGGCTGTGGCTCACCCATTCGGCCATTAACTCAAACGTGCCCACTTTGATGGGCTTTTCGGTAAAGCCCATGAACTCATCGTTAAGCTCAAGGGCAATGCCGGCGTACAGCTTGGCCACGTTATCTACGCTAAAGCGGGCTTTGGGGTCTTTTAAGGGTTTTTCTGGGATGCGGCACTTTTTCAATAAGGCTTTGGTATCGACCCCTTTGGCTTTGGCGCCGCCAATGGCGGTGAGAATGTAATGGGTGCCGATACTTGCCATGAATGATTGTGCCTAGCTGGATTAGCCTTTAAAGCCCTTGCCCACAATGTACACCTCGCGGGAGCGCGGGCGGGAGGCGGCGGGTTTGCGGATGAGCACTTTATCAAATGCGCTGCGCACGTCTTTCAGGTAGTCATCGTAACCTACCCCTTGGAATACTTTTGCGCAGAAATTACCGCCAGGTTTTAATACGTTACGGGCCATATCCAGTGCTAGTTCTACCAAGTACATAGAGGAATACTGGTCGGTGGCGTTGACACCACTTAGGTTGGGGGCCATGTCTGAGATCACCACGTCTACGGTGTCATCTCCAAGTACCCGTAGGATTTCATTGAAGACACTCTCTTCGGTGAAATCCCCTTGGATAAAGTCGACACCGGCCAAGGCATCCATGGGCAGAATGTCTGAGGCAATGGTGCGGCCTTTGTCACCCACCCATGGGGCCACGATTTGTGACCAGCCACCAGGGGCCGAACCTAGGTCCATGACCACGTTACCCGGGCGGATCAGCTTATCTTTCTCGTTAATTTCGATCAGTTTATAACTGGCGCGGGAGCGATAACCGTCAATCTGAGCCTTCTTTACGTAAGGGTCGTTAACGTGTTCATTGAGCCAAGCTGCACTGGTTTTTGATCGGGCCATGGGGCGGTTTCACCATTGGTACTTCTGAATAGCCATATATTGTACGCGTAGGCGGGCTTTTCGCAAAATTTCACGGGGACAAAATGTCCCTAAAAGCATGGTTTTGCCTGACATTAAAGGAGCGTGCAGCTATAATTGCGCCCACTTATATCCATTATTTACAGCGAAATGATCGCAGCCAAGACAAGGCAAAATTTCATGAAGACGCGCAGTTTGGTTGGCCCAAATGAGCAGTCTGAATGAAATTTTAACGCCGTATTGGCAAGAGCAATCGTTGTAAAACCTTTGCTGGGGATAACCGGCCAGGACTTTCATATGATTCGCATCACTGAACTTGCTCTGCCTCTAGATCATCCACAAGAGGCCATCGAAGCGGCCATCTTAAAACGCCTTAAGATTCAAAAATCCGAGCTAGTGGATTTCATAGTGTTCAAACGCAGCTACGACGCGCGCAAAAAGAACAGTGAAATCAAGTTTGTTTACATTTTAGATGTCACCTTAGCCGCTGAGGTAGAGAAGCGTGTGCTAGCCAAATTCGCAGATGACACTCATGTGAAACCAGCGCCGGATACGAATTACTATCCGGTGGAGTCCGCCCCTGAGAATTTAACCGAGCGTCCAGTGGTGATTGGCTTTGGTCCATGTGGTTTGTTTGCCGCGTTAACCTTGGCGCAAGCGGGTTATAAACCCATCGTGCTAGAGCGTGGTAAAGAAGTACGGGCGCGTACCAAAGACACTTGGGCACTGTGGCGCAAACATAATTTAAACACCGAATCCAACGTGCAGTTTGGTGAAGGCGGTGCGGGGTTGTTCTCCGATGGTAAACTTTACAGCCAAATAAAAGATCCAAAATTTTACGGGCGCAAAGTCATGCACGAATTTGTACGTGCCGGTGCCCCAGAAGAAATCATGTACGTAAGCAAACCTCACATAGGTACTTTTCGTTTAACCGGTGTGGTATCACGCATGCGTGAAGAAATTAAAGCCCTAGGGGGCGAAGTGCGCTTTGAAAGTAAAGTGACGGACTTTCATATCGAAGATAATCGCATTACAGGCGTGACCTTAGAAAATGGTGAAACTATTAACAGCCGTTACGTAGTGCTGGCACTGGGTCATAGCTCTCGCGATACCTTCCGTATGTTAGATAGAAAAGGCGTGTTCATCGAAGCCAAACCCTTTGCCATTGGTTTTCGTGTAGAGCATCCGCAATCACTCATCGACACAGCCCGTTTAGGTAAATACGCAGGCCACCCAGAACTTGGGGCCGCGGATTATAAAGTGATTCACCACGCTAAAAATGGCCGCGCAGTTTACAGTTTTTGTATGTGCCCAGGGGGCACAGTGGTAGCCGCTACCTCCGAAGAAGGCCGTGTGGTCACCAACGGCATGAGTCAGTACTCCCGTAATGAGCGTAACGCCAACTCAGGCATTGTTGTGGGCATTCATCCAGAAAAAGATTTCCCTGGCGGCCCATTAGCCGGTGTGGAGCTGCAAGAAAAATTAGAAAGCCATGCGTTTGAAATGGGTGGTCGTGATTATTGTGCACCGGGTCAGTTAGTAGGGGACTTTATTAAGGGCCAGCCATCAACCGCGTTAGGTGAAGTGGAGCCGTCATATAAGCCGGGTATTAAATTAACGGATTTAGCACCCTCATTACCGGATTACGCCATCGAAGCCATACGCGAGGCCTTTCCTGCGTTTGGTAAAAAAATTCGCGGTTTTGACCGCGCCGATGCGGTACTCACAGGTATCGAAACCCGTACGTCATCCCCTGTGCGCATTACCCGTGATAACGATACACTACAGAGCTTAAATACCCGTGGTTTGTACCCAGCCGGTGAAGGGGCAGGTTATGCCGGTGGTATTTTATCCGCAGGTGTGGATGGCATTAAAGTGGCCGAAGCCCTAGTGAATGAAATGCTCAGTGATTTTAAAGCCGAGAAAAATGCCGAGCAAAAAGGCGCGTAAACATGAAATTAGACGACGCCAAAAAACTGCATCAAAAAAAATACCGCACTCAACTGGGTTACTACCTAGTTGAAGGCGAACACCTTGTATTGGAGTTGCAAAAAGCCGCAAAACAACATGCCAAGGGTTTTCGCGGTACGCAATTGTACGTGACCGAAGAATACCAAGAGTGGGCTAACGAGCTGGATGCGGATTTTAAAATCTTCACTATCAGCAAAAAACACATGGCACAGTTAAGCGACACCAAAACCCCGCAGGGGATTGTGGCCTGTGTGCCGTTGCCTAATTTAAAGAACGTGACTGTGGAAAGCTCAGATTCATCCGTTTCTGTCACGCAAACAGAAAAATGTATATACCTGCATGAAGTGCAAGACCCAGGCAACCTTGGCACCATATTGCGCACCTTGGCTTGGTTTGGTGACTTTCGATTACTACTGAGCCCAAATTCCGTGGATCCGTTTAATCCAAAAGTGGTGCGCTCCAGCATGGGCGCCATCTTCCATGTGCCTATGGAATTGGATGTGGAACTAGAAACACTCGCTTCCCGTTTCAATGGCTTTGCGTATTTAGACATGCAAGGTGAGAAAATCAATGCACCGCAGTTTTCGCAATTTGATTGTTACTTATTTGGTAATGAAGCCCGCGGTGTCCCTCGTGAAGCGTTAATCCAATTAAACGCTACAGCATTTACTATTCCCGGTAGTGGTGCCATTGAGTCGTTGAATCTGGCCAGTGCGGTGAATATGAGTGTGTATCAGTTGTCGGTGTAGGTAGTTGGTGTAGGTAGTTGGTGCCGGAGGGCGCTTGCGCGAGATTTAATCCTGAGAATGGAAAGTTAATCCGCTTGCCTTGAGTTGTAGGAACCCGCACCTGCGGGTGAAAGTTTTATAATCGCAAGTGGGTTTGATCTAGCCACACTTCGACAGCTCGTTCCTCACGCCCAGTGTGAACGGTTTTTATTAAAACCGTTCATCATCTGCGGGTGCGGGTTCCTACAGTTCAATGTGAAGGGTTCAGGCCTTGAATCACATATGAGCCGCGCTGTGGCCTCTAAATAATATCGATAAGCCCCTATAACCCTAAATACTGCGCGATCAAAAACGAATCCCCTTTCCCCTCATGCTTACCAAAATAACTCACAGGCTCACGTTCACCGTTTTCAATGGAACCAATTTCACAATCAATGCCATATTCTTTAGCTAAATCATTAAACAAGTTCACGGGAAACTTAAGGTGAATACTTTTTTTCACGCTTTGTGAAACGCCCAATTGCCAGTCTTCGCAGAACTCGCTGTCGCATTCATTGATGAGCGTAACGCCGTTTGCGGCGTTGGCATCCACATAGGCTTGAAGGGCCGCTTGCAGTTGTGGCAGGTTGGTTTTGAGTTTGGCCTCGTCGCTGTCTTCAAGGCGGTCACATGCGATTAATACGTAGATGTCCATGAGGATTACCGGAATAAATAAGGTTGGGATTTTAGCACAGGCAATGATTATGGGTGATGGGTAAGTGATGTTTAAGCTGATTGCCAGCTATCGCGCATGATGATGACGAGATCTTGCTGGGCTTGCTTGGGGTTGCGGCGATCTTTGGCTTCTATCATTTCGCAATCATCGCGGATCATTTCGTCAACACTGCTGGGGTAATAACGGCAATCGTCTGGTCGATCATGGTAAATCTCGCAAAGATAGCCAGAACCATTGGCGTTGGGTGTTAGCCATGGGCAGACCGCAAGAGGTTGCTGTGTGTTAGGGTCGAACCAAATGGCCCCTTGATGTACGTATTGGGCGATATGGAGGGCGTCATCTTGCCAAGTCTGAATTTCTTGCTTGGAGGCACTGAGGCCGCCGTTTCCGTATTTGATACAGCATTTACCGCAGGCGTTGCAATCTTTCATGTGGGTTACTTGCTGTATTCGCGGCGGTTAAGCAAAAAGCGATTTTTACCCTCGGCTTTGGCTTTTAGCAAGGTTTGGTCTGCGCGCTCAATGCATTCATTGATGCTGGTTTCATTTCCATGGGTCAGATAACCACCAATGGAGATGCTCATGCTGGGTAAATCTGGGTGTTTAACCTGAGCAATGGCGGCTACTAGTAAATCTCCAATGGCTTGGGTTTCTTCGCTGTCGATGTTTTCTAGAATGATTAAAAACTCTTCGCCGCCATAACGGCTCGCAAAGCTGTTATAGGATTTCAATGTATCCCTTAACGCTTGGGCAATGAGCTTAAGGGCTAGATCCCCGTGTTTGTGCCCGTATTGATCGTTGAGTTTTTTGAAGTTATCCACGTCACCCATCATCACTAAGGTGTTTTTGGGTATGGCTAAGTCATAACTTTCTAGTTTTTGAATAATGGATAAGCGATTGGGTAATTCTGTAAGGGCGTCTTTAAACGCTTGCTCTTTGCTTTGCAACTCTTGTTCTTTTAAGCGCTGGGATGATAAAAAATACCCCAATAAATAACGCTCGCGATGGGCGACCGAGAGCAAGCCAAGACAGGAGGCGATAAAAAATACAATGGTGTTGTTAAAGATTACCGAAACGCTGGCGGTTGAATATTGTGTGATACCAAAAACATAACTTAACCAGCATACGGTGGTAATGAAAGCGGTTAACATCACGGGTGCTTGAAACAGGGTACAGCAATAAATAATGATGAGTACCGTGCCTTGTTGGTAAGTATCCAAGCCGTTGTTGGCGGCCAAAATGCCCATGTACACCACAACAGTGTTGTAAGCCAATACAGAGATGGATAAAACCATGTAGGCCATATTCAAACTCATGTGTTGAATGAACAGGGCTGCAATAACACAGGTGGCCACTACGGAAATGCGAATGGTGGCAATGTGATTGAAGTGATCCCCTAAGAAATGGGCGTCAGATACTAGGAACAATAAAGACAGCAGTAGGGTGATAATGGTGAATTGCTGGGAGGTTTTAATCTGCTGCTTGCGAATCTCATTATCAAATTGAAACTTCTGCGAGTCGCTCAAGGTGTGATTCAAGCTAGGTAAGTTGAGCCATGACATGTGGGTGAGCTACCTTGTGATACTTGAATCAATGAATACAAATATTAGCAAATGCTAAAGCCTAAGCCTAGATTCCCAGTTCTAAAGCATATGCTTTGGAGGGCTATTTTAAATGGGTGTAGTAAGTATCCCTAGAATAAAAGTGCCGTGTAAGTACCGATATAACTGAGTTTTTGCATCTTACTAGGTTAATTCTAGCTAATAAATTTTACTCATGCTGATAATTGTAAAATTTTGTAAGGGCCAGATTGGCAGTGGGAAGCATGAAATACGGCCAAACAGGGTAGAAAGGTAAAACTTTCTTGAATTTTTGTGGGGTTTAATGATCTGATGAGCCTTAATTGCCCTATAAATTGTAATTGGCTATTGGAATGTTTCGACATGATTAAAGTGGAAAACCTGTGCAAGTCCCTGAGTCTTGGGGATCAAACCTTAAATATCTTAATGCATGTGAATCTGAACGTGGCCGCTGGTGAAACCATCGCCATCGTGGGCAAAAGCGGTTCAGGTAAATCTACCTTGTTGAGTTTGTTGGCTGGCCTAGATCAAGCCAGTAGTGGTCATATTTATATTCAAGATAAAGATTTATCGGCTATGGACGAAGATGGCCGTGCCGCCATGCGTAAGCAACATGTGGGCTTTGTGTTTCAAAATTTCCAGCTATTACCCCATCTAAGTGCTTTGGATAATGTGATGCTGCCACTGGAGTTAAGTGGTGAAGGGCAAGCCAAAGACAAAGCCAAAGAATGGCTCACGAAAGTGGGTTTAGGGGAGCGTTTGCATCATCAGCCAAACCAATTAAGCGGTGGTGAACAGCAGCGTGTGGCCATTGCCCGTGCCTTTGCATGTTCGCCGGATATTTTATTTGCCGATGAACCCACAGGTAATTTGGATGAACACACTGGGGAGATGATCGAAGATTTGCTGTTTGATCTTAACGCCCAACTTAATACCACTTTGGTGTTGGTGACCCATGATGAAACCTTGGCGCAACGTTGTCAGCGACAAGTGCATTTATTAGATGGCAAGTTAATAGAAAATCAAACCGACGCGCAATCCAGCTCTCTGTAAACCAATTTAGGAGTCACCATGAAACAACATGAAGTTGGGTTATTGGCTGCTAAGCATTGGTTGAATGATTTGCGCAGCAGCGAAACCCGTTTATTAATTATTGCTACCTTGTTGGCGGCATTAAGCATGTCGATGATTTCGAGTTTTAGTGATCGTCTTTCTCGCACCATGCATTATCGCGCCAGCGAACTCATCGCTGGGGATGTGACCCTTTACAGTACCCGTCAATTATCACCCGATTACATCACCTATGCACAATCCTTGGGATTAGACACCACCATGGCGTTGGGGTTTTCCACCATGGCGTTTGCAAATGATCAATTACAGCTGGTGCGCGTGCGCTCGGTGCAACCCAATTATCCTTTAAAAGGCTACAACCAGGTGGCGAATGGTTTTTATGGGGCAGAAAACACCAAGAGTGAATTACTCGCAGCCGCACCTGAGCCGGGTACGGTGTGGGCAGAAGAGCGTATCTTGCAAAAACTCAACGTCAAACTAGGCGACAGCATCGAGGTGGGCAATGCGGTGTTTAAAATCACGCGTATTTTGCAACAAGACGCAGATCGCTCTGGCAGTTTGTTCAGTCCTTTTGGTCGCATGTTAATGGCCTATGACGATGTGCCCAGTACCGGTGTGGTGAATGAAGGCAGTCGCATTTTTTATAAACAATATTACACGGGTGATGAATCACAGTTAGCCGATTTTGTCGATTGGTTAAAACCGCAATTAAACAAGGCAGATCGATTAGCGGGCATAGAAGACAGTCAAAACAATGTGGGTAATGCCTTACAAAAAGCGCAACAGTATTTATCCTTAGCCAGTTTGATCAGTGTGTTATTGGCTGCGGTGGCCATTGCTTTATGCGCCAAGCGTTATAGCGAGCGCCATTACAATACGGCTGCCTTGCTGCGTTGCTTGGGGGCGTCCAGTGCTCAAGTGCGAAATATGTTTGTGTATAAGTTAATTTTCACCGCTCTTTTAGGTGCGGTCATCGGTGCCATATTGGGTTTTGCATTGCACTATATTTTATTGCAAACCGTGGCGGATATTTTGCCTAAAGATTTAATGCCAGCGCGAGCACTACCTGTGTTGATTAGCTTGGTGTGTGCGGCATTAGTGTTAATTTTAATAGCCTTGGCGCCTATTTTAAATTTAAACCAGGTTTCACCAGTTAGGGTGCTGCGTCGTGAATTGGCACCGCAATCGGTGAAAGCCAATGTGTTCTTTGTATTGGCTGTGGGCATTATGTTGGCTCTGGCGTATTTGTTGTCCGGCAGTATCATGTTGTCTGTGGTGTTTGTGGTGGGCTTGGCTGTATTGCTGTTGGTGTACGGGGTGTTGTCCAGTTTGCTGCTTAAAAGCTTGGTTAAAATACAACACAAGTTGCCTAGGTTTTTACAAGTGGGGCTGACGCAGTTGGATCGCCACCAATATTATGCTCGTTCACAGGTGGCGGCGTTTGCGTTTATTTTTACTTCCGTGGCGCTTATTTGGTTAGTGCGCGGGGATTTATTTGATGATTGGCAGCAACAGGTGCCAAAGGATACGCCAAATCATTTTGCCATTAATATTTTGCCGGAGAAAAAGGCCGAATTTGCGCAAGCGTTACAAGATAAAGGATTAGCCAGTAGTGATTTTTACCCCATGGTACGTGGGCGTTTGACTCATATTAATGGCGTGAATGTCAGTGATATCTACCCAGAAGATGAAGGTCCTAATGCTTTAAAACGAGAGTTAAATCTCACTTGGAGTGCACGCCTTACTCAGGATGAAGCCATCGAGGCGGGGGATTGGTTTGATGACTCCTCGGTAAGTGAAAATGCAATATCTATGGAAAGTGAATTAGCTCGCCGCTTGAATTTAAATTTAGGGGACAGCATTACTTTTAATATTGCTGGCAGTGATATTGTCACCAAGGTTAAAAACTTCCGTAGTGTTAAGTGGGAAAACTTTCGCCCGAATTTTTATGTAGTGTTTGCTGATGGGGTGCTAAACGATTTTCATCACACCTATATCAACAGTTTTTATTTGCCTGCCAATGAGAGCCGTTGGTTGATTGAGATGAACCAAGCATTCAAAGCCATCACGGTTATTGAAATTGAACAAATTCTAAAACAGGTACGTGAAATTTTGGCGCAAACCAGTGTGGCGGTTGAAGCGATTCTCGCCTTGGTGTTGGTGTGTGCCATGGTGCTCATGTTTGCTACTTTGTTAAGCACGTTGAGTTTGCGTAAACACGAGGCCGCTTTGTATCGCACCTTTGGTGCCAGCGAGGGTATGATTCGTGGGCGCATTCGCAGTGAATACATCACCTTAGCGCTGGTGGCTAGCGTATTGGCCATCGCTTCGTTTGAGGCCATTAGCCTTGCTTTGTATGTGTTTATTTTTGATGTGAGCTGGCGTGCCCATTTCTCGCTTTGGTTAGGGATTCCGGCGTTGGCGTTAACCAGTATTTTAATCAGTGGCTTTTGGGCAAACCGAGATGTGTTGAAGGCATCCCCGCGGCAGTTGTTACAAGACATCAGTTAATGAATACTAGGGCGCATAGCCATTTTAGAAAGAGAGCGCCATGAGTGTACCTTCCCCGTTGTCAGCCATTGTGATGGAACCCAAAGCCCAAGCCAATTGCGCCATTATTTGGCTGCATGGCTTGGGGGCCAGTGGCGATGACTTTGCCCCTATGGCCAAACATCTCACTTTGGATGCAAGCATTCACCCACGCTTTATTTTTCCCCATGCTCCTAAACGGGCCATCAGTGTTAATGGCGGCATGGAAATGCCAGCTTGGTATGACCTGAACATTGAGGGTTTCGAGCGCAAGGTGAATGTGGAGGATTTAACCGTGTCCTGTGGACAGGTAATGGACATAATTGAACAACAAATAACCCAAGGTATTCCCAGTGAACGCATTATTCTGGCAGGCTTCTCTCAAGGAGGCGCTGTGGCCTATGAGGTGTTATTTCACAGCCCTCATGGCTTAGCTGGAATCATGGCCATGAGTACTTATATCGCCAATCCAGAGTCCATGGCGCACGCGCAATTCAAGCAAACACCCGTTTGGCTCAGTCATGGCAGTGAAGATGAGGTGGTGCCTATGGCTTTAGGTCGTCGCGCAGAAGCACAATTAAAACAGGTGGGGTTTCAGCCTAGTTTTAGTGAATATCACATGGGGCACAATGTATGCCCTTCGCAATTAAAGGACATACAAGGATTCATTAATGGGTGTTTGGCTTAGCTAAGCATGCCGGCCATGTCGGCCAGTGCGTACACCACGTATAAACCCACCGCAACAAATAGCATGTTGCGGAATTCGGTTATGAAGTCACTGTGACGAATCACAGACATCAGTGGGGCTAACAAGCAGGCCACAAACACAGGTTGCACCACCATGAAGATCAAGGTGTTGACGTTGCTCTGATGCAGTGGAATTTCATTCACCAAGGCGGTGAAGTTGAAGTTAATGACGCTCAGTAAAACGTGGATGAAAAACGCAATTCCCGCCATGGTATTGCTAATTAACGGTGGATGTTTGACTCGTGTCCGTGTGTTCATCTTATGTGTGCCAAGTTATCAAAATGAGGATTTCTTTCGCGTATTAAAGCAGCTTGCAAATCCACATTTCGTAATGTGTTGTTAATGGATGATTAACAATTGTTAACATTAGAATTGGCAAGCTTTATAGCGTTAGTGGCACTCACATATCCCTTATTTCTCGGGCTTTAAGCCCGAGATTTTTGTGCCAACCATTGAAAAAACTTCTGACCTTCGCGCCATTTATATATTGGCATCACAATGGGGAAAATCCAGTTTAATGCCAAGGTTAATTTACTTAATTGGCTGGGGTAAATGCGTTGACGGTTAGCGCGTATACCTTGCAAGGCCGCCTTGGCCACGGCATCGGCATTTTGGCTTGGCCAAGGCACGGGTGCTTGGGTATCAAAGAAGTGGGTTTTGGTGGCCACAGGGCACAACAGCATGATGTGACCTTGATCCTGTTTCTCGCGACGGTAAGCGTCAGCCCAGGATAATAGGGCAGCCTTGGTTGAACTGTACAAACTATAACCAGGTAAGCTGTAAATGCCCATGAAGCTGGCGGTGATCAATACACCGTATTCACGGCCTCGATTCAGGCGAGCCATTTTGTGGCTGGCGTAAATGGGGCTAAAAGTATTGCAGCGGTAAATCTTATCTATGTGCTGCCAATCTTCTTGTTGAGTTTGTTCGTAATAGGCAAAGCCGGCGTTGGCAATAAACAGATCAATTGCGCCCAGTTGTGTCAGTGCGGCTTCGAACAGGGCATCGACCCCTTCAGCGGTGGCAATATCCTGCTGCAAAAAATGCACATGGGATGGAAGAGCATCAGGATAGGGATTCAAGTCGGTGGCGTGGATTTGCACGCCTTCTTGTTTCATGAGTTGCTCAAGTATGGCTTTGCCGATGCCGGATGCTGCGCCTGTGATGACGATTTTTTTATTATGAATATTCATGGTCATGCCCAGATTAGTTTCTGAGCATGTTAGGGGTATCTTATTCTCTAAGCAAGCGCTTGCTTGGTTTTGTGCGTAATCTGTCTAGGGCTAGATGGTGCAGCTGATTTCCCCTTGCTGGGCGTCCAGCATATGAATACGGCATTTCTGGTTCAGCACCCACAAGGCCCCGCCACAATTGAGCTTGGCGCTTTCAAGACCCGCTGAAATATAGCCGCTACAACTGCGATTGACACTGCGCATATGCTTGCCTTTGCATTCGATGGCCACAGATTGCTGGCCATCCCGTTCAGCCATGCAGTTTTTTTCTACGTCCATAAAGCTAAACGGTAAGCCCTTGATGTTGCTGCTTTCTAATTCGGCACTTAGGCATGGGCTCGTGCTTAGGGCAATGATCACGGCCAAGTAGATGTTTTTCATGATGACTCCTCAGCGATTAGGCTAGACGAATTCAGCCTTTACCTGTAATCAACATTAGCCCAATACTGGCGTATGGCTAGTAATCTCGGTAGAATACGCCCCCTTTGAATTATCCGTATGGGTCCAGAGAATGGCCCATGTTCTATGCCTTTAGGAGCACTACATGTCCAAGATCAATAAGATTGTTTTGGCTTACTCCGGTGGCTTGGACACTTCTGTAATCGCAAAGTGGTTACAAGAAGAGTATCAAGCTGAAATCGTAACCTTTACTGCTGACCTAGGTCAGGGCGAAGAGTTAGAGCCTGCCCGTGCAAAAGCAGAAGCCATGGGTATTAAAGAAATCTATATTGAAGACTTGCGCGAAGAGTTTGCTCGTGACTTCGTATTCCCTATGTTCCGTGCTAACGCTATCTACGAAGGCGAGTACTACCTAGGTACGTCTATTGCGCGTCCATTGATCGCTAAGCGTTTGATTGAAATCGCTAACGAAACCGGCGCCGATGCCATCTCTCATGGTGCTACCGGTAAAGGTAACGATCAGGTACGTTTCGAGCTAGGTGCTTATGCCCTTAAGCCTGGCGTACAAGTAATTGCTCCTTGGCGTGAATGGGACTTGAACAGCCGTGAAAAATTAATGGCGTACTGTGCTGATCACGGTATTCAAGTTGAAAACAAAGCCGGTAAGAAATCCCCTTACTCTATGGATGCCAACCTTCTGCACATTTCTTACGAAGGTGACTTAATCGAAGATCCATGGAATGAGCCAGAAGAAGACATGTGGTTATGGACCAAGTCTCCGGAAGCCGCGCCTGACAAACCAACTTACTTAGACATCACCTATAAAGGCGGTGACATTGTGGCCATCGACGGTCAGGAAATGAGCCCTGCTACTGTGATGGAATTCTTGAACAAAGTAGCTGGTGAAAACGGCGTAGGTCGTACTGACATCGTTGAAAACCGTTACGTAGGTATGAAAGCTCGTGGTTGTTACGAAACTCCAGCAGGTTTCGTGATGATGAAAGCGCACCGTGCAATCGAATCAATCACCCTTGACCGTAACGCGGCGCACTTGAAAGATGAATTGATGCCACGTTATGCGGAATTAATCTATAACGGTTACTGGTGGAGCCCTGAGCGTAAAATGCTACAAGCGGCCATCGACGAAACCCAAACTCACGTAAACGGTACTGTACGTGTGAAACTGTACAAAGGTAACGTAGTGGTTGTGGGTCGTAAGTCAGACGATTCATTGTTTGATGAAAGCATTGCCACGTTCGAAGATGACGCGGGTGCGTACGATCAAAAAGACGCAGCTGGCTTCATTAAGCTAAATGCATTGCGTCTGCGTATTGCTGCGAAAAAAGGTCGCGAATTACTGTAAGCTACAGTGATTGAGTGAACCCAAAAAAGCCTCGCTTAAGCGGGGCTTTTTTTTGCCCAGTACCATCTGCATGGTTATAAAAAACGCGGGCAATAAAAAAGGGAGCCAATGCTCACTTTTTATTTAGGCTGTATTATAAGCCGCCGTCATAGTGCAAGAACAAGCCTTTGCTGTTGTCGGCTAATACATGTTGCTCTAGGTAGTTGGCCACATCTTGCTGATCCAACTGCTCAATATAATTGGCCAAGGTTTCTTGGGTGTCGAATTGATCATTTTCACGATCAATCTCGCTCCAGAAACGATTGGTTTTTTCTTGAAGGTTCAGTGGCTTTTTCAACAAGTTGGTAATTAAACCTTGTTGGTGGGCGGTGAAGTCTTCATCGCTCATGCTGCGAATTTCTTGTGCGTAGTTATTTAAGAATTCTTGGCTTTCTTTAAATAATACATCCGATGGTGCTGTTGGGGATTGTACGATAAAGGCTAAACCACCTTGATCTAACATGGGATACGGAGTGGCAAACACGACATAGCCAAACTTACGCTCTGTGCGCATGTAGGTGTAATACGGAGCACGGACAATTTGCCCTAGCAGTCCCATGGTGGCGCGTTCTTTTAATGTGTCCGTTTTGGCTTGAATAAACCATGTCATGGCACTGTCATTGTGCTCAGTATTGATCACCTGTTTGCTTAAACGTGGCGGTAATTGCACCACGTGTTTTCTCGGCACGGATACTAAGTGACTATCTTGCATCAAGGTTTGCTTCACGGTTTTGCTGGCATTAAGCAATTGTGGTTGCGTGATATTGCCATGGCCCAACATCACCACTTCCATTTGATCAAAGAACTTTAAAGTGAATTCTGAAAGATCGCTTAGAGAAGCCACTTTTATTGCGTTTAATAATGCGCTTTCATTAAAACTAGGCTGAATCAAGCGAGTATTGAGTTCGGCAATGGAGCGCTCAAACGGTTTTTGTTTCAACGCGTTTTCATAAGCACGAATTAACTCTTGTTGGGTTTGTTGCCAAAGTTGTTCATTACCTTTAAAGCTTTTCAGCTCAGACACCACTTTATTTAACAGCACATCTTGTTTATCACGATAACCAAATAGACGGATGCCTAAGCCGCGTTGATGACCATATAGGCTGTATTCTTGTCCCGCCAATAACGCAGGGTAGCTAAAGCTGTTTAGATGATCGTTCAGCATTTGCACCCAAGCATCTAACATCACTTGGTTATGTGCACTTTGTTGAATTAAAGGAGAGCGCAGGTTAATGAAAACACTGCTTTGCGGGCCGTTAAAGCTGGTATCTTGCATGTGCCATAGCTGCACCGTACTCTCTTGCGTCACGCGCTTGGGTAGCACTTGTTTGCTGTCGGCTAAAATGCTGATGTCATCCGGCACGAATGGGTTGGCTAAAGGTAAGTGCATACCTTCTGCGAGTTCAGTGCTTGCCCATTCTGCTTGCAGTTCTTGTGATAACGGGGCGGCAGAATAAGGGGCGGCAAACAAGGTTTCCACTTGATCGGTTTTCACATTCGGTGCCACTAACATGCGCACCACATTGGATGGGGTGAGTTGATCTAATAGACCGAGAATGCGCTTGGGATCAAACGTCTCCCAAAGGTAAGGACCTTGTAGAATATCTTCGACCTTGTATTCCTGCATATTCATGCTCAAACCTTGCACAAGGCTGGCTGGCTGCTGGCCTTGAGCGAAGGTGAATTGCATACGGCTGAGTTTTTTCTCTTCTTCAAATACCCATTCTTGGATGCCTTGCTCTTTAACTAAGCGAATGTAGGCAAATAATTGGGCGCTGATTTCATCCACGTGTTGTAAACCCGCTTCGGTTAGGCTGATGTTTACTTGTAACGTGCTGTTATTGCTCATGGGGTTACTCAAACCTGCGCTTAAGCCTTCTGCCCATCCTTGCTGTTTTAACCACGCCAATAAGCTGCCTTCGCCTTCATGGCCCAATAGGTGGCCAATGTATTCACTAGGCTTTTTGCTATAGTCCTTCACCGCATCATTTAATGGGAAAATAAAACCCAGGCTTAACAGTTGTTTCACCGGTTGTATGGTGACGTCTTTGGGTAAATCTAAATATAACTGGGTAGGGTATGGGTCGACTTTGGCGTCTTTGTTTTCAATGGGGGAGAACAAACGCTCAGCCCAGGTTTCTAAATCGTTTAATGATTGCGGGCCATAAATCACCAAGGTCATGAGATTAGCACTGTAGTAACGCTCATAAAATGCCAGTAAGTCATCACGTACTTTGCTGCTGTCATTATCGCTTAAGGTTTCAAGGCTGCCTGTGGCAAATTGACTGGCTGGGTGTTCCGGGTTCATTAATGCCTTGTTGACGTATTGAATACGGCGATAGTCATCTTTGTATTTAGATTGATACTCACTATGAACGGCATTTTTTTCGCGCTGCACATAGTCTTCGGTAAACAAGGGCTCGTAAAAGAAGCGGCTAAAGCGATCCAGCGCCCCTTCTAATTGTTTGGCATCAATTTGGAAAAAATAGTTGGTGTGTTCTGCAGCGGTGAAAGCGTTGTGCATACCGCCATGTTGGTTGATGAAGCTTTGGTATTCCCCTGCAGTGGGGTAGGTTTTGGTACCAAGAAACAGCATGTGTTCTAAAAAGTGAGCAAGGCCCGGACGTTGCGCGGGATCTTGCAAACTGCCCACGTTGACATCTAGGCTGGCAGCGCCGTGATCGGCTTGTTTGTCACTGACCAATAGTACTTTTAACTGGTTAGCCAATTCCAAGTAGCGGTATTGTTTAGTGTCTTGCACACTGCTTATGGGTTGGGTGTCGAAGGTTCCACGGAAAAAACTAAAAACAATCGCCAAGAAGATGGCAAAGAAAAATGTGCGATTGCGATTAAGCATGAAAACTCCTTATTTAGCGCTAATCTTGCTCAGGGTTTGTTGAGCGAGAGCAACAGCTTGTGTGATATCCAAATCCTCTCCCTTGGCAATAAACTCTAATGCCGTTTTACTGTCGTCCAGTTTGGCAAATAAAGAGAGGTATTCTTGGTTAAATGCCGCTTCAATGGCCTGATAAACCGTTTCCGTGGTTTTAGCATTGACCTTGCCCATCTCTGCTTGTTCCTTTAATGCTTTGATGGTGGCGGTGGCGATACGATTAAATGCTTGTTCTTTATTCACAGCAGGCTCGATTGTTTAAGTGAAATGGGAATTCTACCTGATATTTATATCGGTAACGACTAAGGGATTGCGTTACGCGGTTTTGGATTGATTACGCCCAGCGGCTTTGGCTTCGTAAAGGGCCTGATCGGCGCGTTTGAGTATGGCTTCTACGTTGGGGTCTTGCTGGTTTTCTGCCACCCCTAAGCTGGCTGTAATGTGCAGTAGGTTGTCATCTTTGGTGTCGATTTCAAGTTTCTCTACTTCTTGGCGAATGCGCTCCCCTAATTCAAGTGCCCCTTGTAATGGGGTGTCAGGAAGACATATTACAAATTCTTCGCCACCATAGCGCCCGCAAAAGTCCACTTTCCGTAACTCCTGTTTTAACAGCTCTGCTATTTGAATGATCGCGGCATCTCCCACAAGGTGGCCGTGCTCATCATTGACTTTTTTAAAGTGATCAATGTCCAGCATGATGAAGGATAAGGGGCGATTAGAGCGGCGGGTTTGCTCCAGTTCTCGATCTGCTAATTCAAAAAAGTGGCGGCGGTTCATCAAACCGGTTAATGGGTCTGTGGTGGCCCATTTTTCTAGTAAATCTTGACGTTCTTTTTCCCGTAGCGCTGCCCGCACTCTGGCAAGCAGTACCACAAGGCTGTAGGGCTTGATGATGTAATCGAAGGCACCCATATCCAAGCCCTCGGCTACATTTTGATCGTCCGCATTGGCGGTAACGAGAATAATGGGAATGTTTTCAGTTTGCGGATTGCGTTTGATTTCAGCCAGTACTTCAAGGCCGCTCATGCCAGGCATCATCACGTCCAGCAGGATGAGATCAATGGCTTCAGGATTAATCTTCAGCTCATCTAGCGCTTGCGGCCCGCTTTGGCATTCGATGACTTCATAGTCTTCATCGGTTAGATGGACATTGAGTATCTGCAAGTTAGCTGGGATATCGTCAACAATTAATATTTTGGACATAAAGTTTATTAATGATGGTTTTCATAAACTATAGCTCAAGGATCAGGTTTTATAGGTACCAGAGACTATACTGAAGCAATAAGTCTGCTTGGCGGGAGTAAAATGTGATCCTTAGGGTGTTGTGCCTGCTCTGGAGCCCAACGATTATGGCGCTTGAGGTCCAGTCTATTGACATGCAAGCATCTCACGAATGGCTTGGAGTGAGCGGGTGGGTGTGGCTGAGCGTGGCATTAGCCTTAATAATAAGTACTGGTGCCGTGCTGTATTTGGTCCTTAGGCTGCGTCGCTTCCAGCAGGATCGAACCAAAATGCGCACCATTTGGTATCACATGCCAGATGTGATTACCGAAGTGGATGCCGATGGCGTTATCCTGCAGGTGAATAAATCCCTATCTCCGGATGTGACGGTGGATCAGTTGATC
>JBFEWA010000280.1:0-4511 GCA_041546605.1 Bermanella sp. | reverse complement strand
AGGACGTCACATGCTTCTCGCACTTAGCCCGTGCATTATCTGTTCTGATTTTAGAGCTTCTTGCCATTGGATTTGTTTGTGTTGGGTATGACAACCAAACAGGGCTGTGCTTGTTCTTTTCCTTCATACCATTCTACTGCCGGCATACACATAATATGACGGTGGTTGAACGTCCTTGTTTTGAATGCTTTTTATATCCTTTTTACCAAGAGACTCGTGGCCAGTTGTTCTCTATCCATTGTGGGGTATTTACTCTAATGCGACTATTTTGCTGAAATGATGATTCATGATGGCTTTCGCTTCTCTAGTGAAATCGGTGGGGCGTAAGTTAATGTGAAAAAATTTTCCTAGGGGAAAAATTTCAATCGCTGGTTTAAATGGCGTCGCCTACTTACAAGGGGTTATGTCGGTTTTAACCTATGGGGTTTATGATCCTCCCATATTTTTGAATGCATTCTAATAACGTAAATGGCTAAGCCTGTGTAAATGGCGACGTTACGGAATGTCCTACAATGCTTGGAAAACGGGGGATAGAATGTAATCAAGTGGTGCGAAGTGAGCTTTTATGCCTTATTGGTGTGCTTGCTTGGTCTATTTGAATATTAAACCAGCTTTTTTATGGTTCGACACTAGGCGCTTGCTTTTCATTCTTGGTACTATTCGGGTGCTTTAACAAGTGGTGATTGAATGGCTGAGCAGTTGATAGATAAGTTTAACCGCGTTGTGGATTATGTCCGCATTTCGGTAACCGATCGCTGCGACTTCCGTTGTGTCTACTGCATGGCAGAAGACATGGTATTCACCCCCCGTTCAGAAATTCTTACCTTAGAAGAGATTCAGCTCATCGCACAAGCCTTTGTGGATTTGGGTGTGAATAAAATTCGTTTAACCGGTGGCGAGCCGCTGGTACGAAAGGGCATTACCGATCTAGTTGCTAGCATGGCGCAACTGCCAGGCCTTACTGAGTTGAACATGACCACAAACGGTAGTCAGTTAACTCAACAGGCGCACGCATTAAAACAAGGTGGCTTGAATCGTTTAAACATCAGTTTAGATAGCTTGCAACCTGAAAAATTTAAGCAGTTAACCCGCACGGGAGAATTGCAAACCGTTTTAGACGGAATCGCTCATGCACAGGCACAAGGTTTTGATGAGATCAAAATCAACAGCGTCATTTTAAAAGGGCGCAACGACGATGAAATTCTTGATTTGATCGACTTTATTCGCACTCATCAATTAGACATTAGTTTTATTGAGGAAATGCCTTTAGGTGAGATCAGTGAACATGATCGAGCACTGACTTTTATGAGCAGTGAAGAAATTCGCAACATCATTATGCAGCATTACCCACTGGTGGCCAGCGAGCAAGCCAGCGGTGGACCCAGTCGATATTGGCATTTTGCCGATGGCCATGGCAGTCGAGTGGGTTTTATTTCACCTCATAGTCACAATTTTTGTGGTGATTGTAATCGGGTAAGAATTACCGCCCAGGGCAGATTGTTACTATGCTTAGGAAACGAACATAGTATTGATTTGAAATCCGTAGTAAGAAATTACCCAGGAGAGTTAGAACCGGTTAAACAAGCGATTCGTGAGGCTATGATATTAAAGCCGGAACGTCATTATTTTGATCTTGGAGAAGAGGTTCAAATACTGCGTTTCATGAATAGTACGGGCGGCTGAACCATCAGGTTAAGGTTCTAAGTGTATTTTACTAACTGATAAGAAGAGCTATGAACAGCTTATTTCATAATTTCTTGGGCAACAGCCCTGTCTGGTATAAAAAAGCCATTATTGCTTTTTTAATTATTAATCCCTTGCTCGTCATGATTCCTGACTATGGTTACACCATAGCCGGCTGGGCTCTGATTGTAGAATTTATATTTACCTTGGCCTTAGCACTTAAATGCTACCCATTACAGCCGGGTGGTTTGCTGGTGTTGGAAGCTGTGGTGCTAGGGCTCACCAGTCCCAGTGCGGTTAAAACAGAAATCATGTCCAACTTTGAGGTGATTCTGCTATTGATGTTTATGGTAGCGGGCATTTACTTTATGAAAGGGCTGCTGTTATTTATTTTCACCAAGCTGTTATTAAAGGTGCGCTCTAAAATTGCCCTGTCTTTGACCTTTAGCATTATGGCGGCTTTTCTATCTGCGTTTCTTGATGCTTTAACCGTGACCGCTGTGATCATAGCTGTGGGTGTGGGCTTCTATAGCGTTTACCACAAGGTGGCTTCGGGCCGTGAATATCACCATCATGACCATGATCATAATGATGATCGCTCGTTACATGATCACATGCGTGAAGATTTAGAGTCCTTCCGTGGTTTTCTGCGAAGCTTGTTGATGCACGGTGCTGTCGGTACGGCTCTTGGTGGTGTGGCCACGCTGGTGGGTGAGCCGCAAAACCTATTAATTGCTGAAAAAATTGGCTGGGATTTCATCACCTTCTTCGTGCATGTGGCGCCGGTTTCTATGCCTGTTTTGTTTGCTGGCTTAGCTACGGTTGTGATTGTTGAGAAATTCAAATTGTTTGGTTATGGGGACCAATTGCCAGAAGTGGTGTACAGCATCCTTAAAGAATACGATCAGCACCAAACGGACAAGCGCACTAAGAATCAAGTGGCTCAACTTTGGATTCAGGGCATTGCCGCTGTCTTTTTAGTGATCTCTTTAGCATTACACTTGGCCCCTGTGGGGTTGATTGGTTTAACCATCATCGTGCTACAAACCGCACTGAATGGTATTACAGAAGAGCATCAGATCGGCCATGCATTTGAGGAGGCATTGCCTTTTACTTCTTTGCTAGTGGTGTTTTTTGCCGTAGTGGCGGTGATTCATGATCAACACTTGTTTACGCCCATTATTGATTGGGTGTTTGCACAAAGCCTGCAAGCACAGCCTCTGATCATGTTTTTTGCCAATGGCTTGTTATCTGTTATCAGCGATAATGTGTTCGTGGCCACGGTTTATA
The DNA here is from genome assembly GCA_041546605.1 of Bermanella sp. Taxonomy (GTDB): domain Bacteria; phylum Pseudomonadota; class Gammaproteobacteria; order Pseudomonadales; family Oceanobacteraceae; genus Bermanella. The sequence goes on along the minus strand of JBFEWA010000280.1, from coordinate 1,538 downwards.
TTAACGAAGTTAAGGCTGCGTTTGATGCGGGCAACATTTCAAAAGAGCATTTTGAACTGTTAGCGGTGGCGGTGAACACGGGTACTAACTTGCCAAGTGTGGCCACACCTAATGGTCAAGCTGCTTTCTTGTTCCTATTAACGTCTGCCATTGCCCCGTTGATTCGTTTGTCTTATGGCAAAATGGTTGTGATGGCGTTGCCATATACCGTGGTACTGACTGCGGTAGGTGCGGTATGTGTTGCCTCATTATAATGTGAGCTGTTTATATAAAAGGGCCTTTTAGGCCCTTTTTTTATGGGATTTGTCTCTGGCTAAAGGGGTATAATGCCGTCTTATTCGTTATGCATCATCAGTTAAAGGGCTTGTATCATGTTAAGTTATCGCCACGGTTTTCATGCAGGTAATCATGCTGATGTGCTGAAACACTGGGTTTGTGTTATGACAGCTCAGTATATGGTGCAAAAAGATAAGCCCATTTATTACATAGATACCCACAGCGCAGCAGGTGTATATAGCCTGACGGATTCTTTAGCCAGCAAAACCAATGAATCAAAAAATGGTATCCAAACCTTATGGGATACGAAACTGCCGGCGGTTTTTAAAGATTACATGGCGGTTATTAATCAGTTAAACCCAGGGGAAAAACTCAAACTTTACCCAGGTAGCCCTTGGTTTGTACGTCAATCATTACGCCCTAGCGATAAAGTGCGCTTATTTGAACTGCACCCTCAAGACTTCCAATTACTGCGTAAGAATTTCGATGGTGACAGAATCGTCGCCATTGAAAAACAAGATGGTTTTGCCGGGTTAAAAGCCTTGTTACCACCGCCTACCAAGCGCGCCATGGTAGTGATTGATCCTCCCTATGAGCAAGCCAAAGAATATCAGCAAGTGGTGCAAGCCATGGAGCAAGCTTTAAAGCGCTTTGCCAATGGTGTATATGTGATTTGGTATCCTTTAATTAATCGCAACGATAAACAAACTATGAGTGAAACCATGGTGCGTAAATTAAAGAACTTACCTGCTAAGAGTTTTTTGGATGTGCGCTTTTGGGTGTCCGGTGCTGATGAAGAGCCGGGCATGTACGGCAGTGGTTTAGCTATTTTTAATCCGCCGTGGAATTTAGAGCAGCAATTAAATGAAGGTTTACCGTTTTTGGTTGAAAAAATGGGCTTGAGTGAAAAAGCCGGATTCAGTGTGGAATACAAGGAAAACAGTTAACGTTTACTGTTTACTCATCGTCTCGGTTGCGCCAATGGCTAATGCGTTTGTGCACCCGCTTTCCTAGGTGTTGGCTGTACTCTTCAAAGCAGTCAACACCAAATAGAATCACCACCACCACAAACGATAGCTTAAATGCACTGGCTAATTGTCCAATGCCAATACACACCCCAACAGCTGCTAATGCCCAAATGGTTGCCGCACTGGTGACGCCATACACGCTGCGCCCTTTGCTCAGCATGACGCCAGCACCCAGAAAACCAATCCCAGTAATCACTTGCCCAATAATACGCGATGGATCTGTCATCTTTGCGT
>JBFEWA010000259.1:0-4819 GCA_041546605.1 Bermanella sp. | reverse complement strand
GTGGATACTTTTTATTATCGTTTAATGCGCAACGATGCCAGCATAGTGGCAAAAGTACACATGCCTTATCGCTTAAATCAGCAACGCTTAGATTGGATTAAATCCTTATTTATTGAACCAAACTATCAAGTAAACACCTTGCCCGCGTACACACCAGAAGTGGCGGCAAACCCATTTATTACCTTCCATGACCTACCTGTGGGCAGTCGCTATCGCTTTATGCTCGAAGAAGCCCAATTCATTATTCAAGGCTTCATAAAAGGCCCGGTTTGCCGCGGCCAAGTGGCCCTGAATGTCATTGACGATCATTTTTGGGTGGCGTTTGTGAATCCGGAATTCCAACAAAGCCAAGCACTGGCAGAATTTTTAGCCGAACAAAGTGAAAACTTACGCCTGCCAGGGGAAGATGAAAGCAACTCAGGAATTGCTACCAACTGGTTAAAGTACTCTCTGCTTCATAATGAATTTTTAAAAGCCAAGAAACAGGCCATAGAAGAGAAGCTATTAACCCGCACCAAGCTGGATTTAGGCTTGATTTGGGATGGCCACAAAACCAACCCTAACGCAGCCCTAACCATCTTTCGTCACTTTGACTCTTCCAGTGTGGTACAAGGCTGGGTAGGACAAGCTCCTAAAACCGCGTGGTTAATTAGTTACCCCTTATTAGAACGCATCCATTATTTATTAGTGGCGGAGTTTGATGTGTACGGCAACATCGGGCATCAACTTATGACCCGTTTGTATATGGACTTTCTGCGCATGGAAGGGGAAAGTAATTTCTTAACTTTATTACCTAAACAAGAGCGCAAGCGCCTAACCGAATACTGGTATCGCGACACCAGCGAACGGGTAAAAAATCATTTATATCATTCAGAACAATCTAGCATTGCAGATCCGGATATCACCTATCACTCTGCACAACCCATTGATGAATTATATGAGTTAATGCAAAAGCAACTATGGCCAGCCATGAACAAGCGCCATTTACTTCAAGGCAAAGATCATTCACAACTGGTGCATATCAATAGCATAAAAGGTCATGCGGCCTCCATCATGCCAGAGGTCAGCTTGCTATATATCGAAAAACACAATCAAGTCTTCACACTTATTCGCAATAGTGGCCACACTAACTTAACTGGGCTTTTATACGAAGAAGAAAATCGCCTAGTAGAAGAAGATTATTTGACCCTGGTGCCTGGAATTGTTGCCGCATACCCTTCTGCTTTTTATCGTATTAAAGCCTCACAGCAAGCCAGTGACTTTGTACAGGCCATCTCACTACTAAAATCTGAAAAAGATTATGAAAGATTGCTCGATGAATTTGGTGTACGCCGTACCGATAAACATTTTTGGTTATTCAGTGATGACATGCATAACTGGTTCAAAATGGACGATCCGTTAAATGCAGGACTTTTGGATTACAACCGATTAGAGAATCGCTAGCCTAAAAAAAGAAAAGCCATGATTTTGCAATCATGGCTTGGTATTCAGTCAGCTTAACTTAAATGTTGGAATTTTAAGTTTAGGTGGTCACATCTAATAAATTTACTTTAGAGTTAATCTTATCCTCTATTTGGCTGGCTTCCACCAACTGAGCTTGAATACGAGCCATACGCTCGTTCAGTTCTTGTAAATCCACAGCCACATTTTCAGATGACTCGCGTAGCTGCTCCTCTTGTTGCGCCTTTTGTTCGGCGTCTAGGCGCTCTTCTTCACTTACACTTTCACTTTCAGCTTTCTCTTCACTGACATCTTGATCGGTCAGTTGCTCTTGCTGCTGTTGCTGTATCTCAACCCTTGCTTCCAGTGCCATTTGAATAGCCTGTGCTGCCACTCGACGATCTTGGCTGGATGGTTCAGCCGGGGCCAATGCCGCTCTGCGGATGGTTTCTGCTTTGTCGAGTGTGGCCTGTGGGTCATTAGCAACTTTGCCAGTGTCGATAGGGACTTCACCCCCTATCGCATATTTTTTCCCATCAGGACCGCGTTCATAGGTTAAACTCACAGCGCCGGCGTACTGGCCCCCCACTGCTTGGTGGGCCTGTTCGTGGGCTCTGACTTCTCGATCACGTTCCGCAAGTTGTTGGAGCTGCCGTTGCTCGGCTTCTAGCTGGCGCTGTTCCTGTGCGTCTTGTTCACGACGGGCTTGCGCTTGTTGCTCCTCTTGGGTGCGATCTTCTATGGCCTCATCACCTCGTTGGCTCTGCTGCTCTTCACTGCGACTTTGTCGCTGTTGCTCTTGTACGCGAACTTCAAGCTGATCTTGCTCAGCTCGGCGCTCCCGCTGTTGTTGCGCTTGAATATCTTGCTGCTGTTGGCGAGCACGGCGTTGCTCTACCGCCTGGCGCTGTTCCACCCCTTGCTCAGCCCCTTCTTGACGAGGTTGAGGGGCTTCGGAGGTTTCTTGCACCGGAGTAAAACTCGTGGTGCTTTGGTTTTCGGATTCCACAGGCACAGCCACACCGGTACGGGCATCACTGCCTTGAGTACTTGTGTTGTTTTGACTGATGGTAAACCCAGTACCAAATTGCACGTTCACGTTATTGCCTCATTCTCACTCAGCGTTAAACCTTAATATCCACCAAGCTGCCAATGGTTTCATCGGCCGCTTCCATCACTTTGGCAGAAGCCTGCACTTGGCGTTGCCCTTCTTTCTCTTCAACTAATGCTTTAGCCACATCTTGTGTGGGGGTGGCCGGTCGGTCTGTGGTGGCAGATACCACCTCTTGTGCCGCTTGCGTGACTTGCTGTTCGCCTCTTTGAATACCGGCTAAACCCGCACTCAACGCTCCACCTAATCCACCCACTTGCATAGCCTACTCCTAAAAATGACTTCTATCTGATCATAATTTAAACAGAGAGGCACCCAACCCACAATGGAATGCACCAAAACTTTAATACCGCTTTTGACTATTAATTATACAGCTAATAACGAAAGGTGAGGAACCCAAGGACCTGCAGAATTTGGCCATTGAGATAGAAGAAATGCTTCTAAGAAAGTGTTTTGTTAATAGCACAGAACAGAGAGCCATAAAAAAAGACGAACCCAGTTCGTCTTTTTTAGGACTGTAGAATAACGTGCGCGGATTAATCGATCACAACTGGCTCAAAAGACTTCACCAAGTCATCCACTGCCTTCATTTGAGCTAAATACGGCTCTAACTTGTCCAGTGGTAAAGCACATGGGCCATCACATTTCGCTTCATCTGGGTTTGGGTGCGCTTCTAAGAATAAACCTGCAATGCCCAACGCCATTCCAGAACGCGCCAACTCAAATGCTTGAGCACGACGACCACCGGCACTATCCGCACGACCACCAGGTCGTTGTAATGCGTGGGTAGCATCAAAGATAACTGGCGCCATCGGTTTCATGTCATCCATGCCCAACATATCAACTACTAGGTTGTTATAACCAAATGAAGAACCACGCTCACACAGCATGATGCGCTCGTTACCGGCTTCTTTGAATTTGGTAATAATATGACGCATCTCATGAGGCGCTAAAAACTGAGGCTTTTTCACGTTAATGGCGGCACCGGTTTTAGCCATGGCCACCACCAAATCCGTTTGACGCGCTAAAAATGCAGGTAACTGAATGACATCCACCACTTCAGCCACAGGGGCCGCCTGAAACGGCTCATGCACATCCGTGATAATCGGCACACCGAAGGTATCTTTGATTTCTTGAAAGATTTTCAAGCCCTCTTCCATACCTGGGCCACGGTAAGAATTGATTGAAGAACGGTTGGCCTTATCAAATGATGCCTTAAATACGTAAGGAATCCCCAATTTCTGAGTCACCTCAACGTACTTCTCACAGGTAGCCATGGCCAAGTCACGACTCTCTAGAACATTGATGCCGCCAAACAATACAAATGGCTTTTGGTTGCTCACTTCAATATTGTTTAGCATCACGTTTTCAATCATCTTTTGCTCCATTCGTTTTTTTTATTCAGTAATCACAAGGTTATCACGATGAATCAATTCAGGCTCATCCATATATCCCAAAATACTCATGATATCTTTGCTGTCTTTTTTTAAGATTTTTTGTGTTTCTTGCGCGCTGTAATTGCTCAAACCTTTTGCAATGATTTGCCCGGTTTCATCCATGCAAGCCACCACTTCGCCACGACCAAAATGACCATTCACAGCAATGGCACCAACCGGTAACAAGCTCTTACCACCGTCACGCAATGCTTTTACAGCACCGGCATCTAATGTGATTTCACCACGGGTTTGCAAATGTCCTGCGATCCATTGTTTGCGAGCCGCCATGGGTTCTTGGTCACTGGTTAATAGTGTGCCTAGATTTTCACCAGCGTATAAGCGGGTTAATACGTTTTCGATGCGACCACCCACAATCACAGAACAAGCGCCACTGCGTGCCGCTAAACGACCGGCGCGTACCTTGGTGATCATGCCGCCACGACCTAACGCACCACCATCACCGGCCATGGCTTGAATCATAGGGTCTTCCGCACGCGCACTATCGATTAATGTGGCGGTTTTATCCACGCGCGGATCGGCGGTGAATAACCCATCTTGATCCGTAAGAATAATTAATGCGTCTGCTTCAATGAGGTTGGCCACCAAGGCACCAAGAGTATCGTTATCACCAAAGCGGATTTCATCGGTAATCACGGTGTCATTTTCATTAATGATGGGCACCACGCCCAAATCAATTAACGTGCGAATGGCAGAGCGTGCATTTAAATAGCGATTGCGATTTGATAAATCTGCATGGGTTAACAGCACTTGCGCGGTGAGGTATTCGTGTCGGGCAAAGTTACTTTCGTAACATTGCACCAAACCCATTTGC
>JBFEWA010000093.1:0-9335 GCA_041546605.1 Bermanella sp. | reverse complement strand
GCTGCGGCTATCGGGCACCATGGGAATGCGGATCTTCTCGTCTTGGGATAGGGTGTCCAGCATGCTATCGGGTAAGCCGCGGGTTTCTGGCCCCATGACGATGGCATCTCCCGCTTTAAATGGCACATCGGTATGCCAGCGCTGCCCTTTGGTGGTGATGGCATAACAGTTGGCCGGTTTCACCTCATCCACAAACCCCTGCCAATTTTTGTGGATCTTGAGTTTGGCGAATTCATGGTAATCCAAGCCAGCACGACGTACGCGCTTTTCATCTAATTCAAACCCCAAAGGCTCGATCAGGTGGAGCTGGAAGCCTGTATTCGCACATAAACGAATGATGTTGCCTGTATTAGGGGGAATTTCAGGCTCAAATAATACGACATGAAGCATAGTGGTGATTCCACCGTGATTGACTAAAGTTAAAGAAGGAGAGTTTACCTGATTGTCAGGTCTAAAGGAGTAGGCATCTGATTAACTGGACACTTGATCCACGTAAGTGGTTTACCAAAAAGGAAAAGAAACCCAAGGGAGTGGTGGGCCTGTCCATTAGTGAACATGGCGTGGCCATTAGCCATGGGGTGCATCAGCACGGTGAATTTTCCATTCGTAAGCTGGATTTTGCCCCTGTATCTGGCGGTGAACAGATGGCCTTTATAAAAGGCTGGGTGACCCGCAACCGTCTTAAAAACGCCGATTGTTATTATGTGCTCAATAAGAATGAGTACGCATTAGAACTGATTGAATCCCCTCCCGTGGCATCAGAAGAGCTTACCGAAGCGGTACGCTGGCGCTTAAAAGATTTAATTCAAACCCCTATCGAAGAAACCGCCATTGATGTTTTTCCATTACCTGATGATGCCTATCGCGGGCGCATGCGCATGGTGTATGTGGTGGCTGTGGCGAAAAACGTCATCGAAGAAAAATTAAACCTCATGCGCAGTTGTTATTTAGACCCTCAGATCATTGATATTGAAGAGCTGGCGCTGCGCAACATTGCATTGTATTTGCCGGATGTGGAGCAGAACTCCATTGCGTTATTAGGCATGAAGGAAAACAACGGCGAAATCATCATGTTCAGACATGAAGATATGTACCTCACTCTCACCATTGAAATGGGCATGGCCAGTCTGCAAGAACCGGAACATACGGATGAGGACTTACATAGAAACTATGAGGTGATGAAAGACAGGCTGATTGTGGATATTCAACGATCCTTGGATTACTACGAAAGCCAACTAGGTAAAGGGGTTACCAATAAGATTTATTTACTGCCTTCTGCTCAAGAAGGTGTGGATGTAGAAGCGATTCTGCAATCGAATTTATTACCCAGTGTGACCACATTAGATTGCCGAGAGTTTTTACCTTTTGATGATGAGTTGTTGCCTAGCTTGCAAGAGCAATCCCATTATTTATCGGTTATCGGCGCTGTATTAAGGAGGGTGGCTTAATGCAGCAGGTGAACTTATATCTGGATGAGTTTAAGCATCATGAGCCGATACTGTCTTCCGCGGTGATTGTGATTATTTGCGGTTATATGGTGTTTATTGGTGTGCTGGTGTCCATTATTTTCTATGGCGTGTTAATACATATGGAAAAAGAAAATGAGGTACTGCAAAGACAAGCGGATTATTGGCAGGAGCAATTACAAATTGCGTTTCGCCAAAATCCAGAACCAAGCATCGATGAAAGCTTATTAAAAGAAATTGGTCGAATCGAAGATCAAGTGATTCGTAATCATAGTGTTTTACGCTATTTAAAACAAAGACAAGAAGACTTTGAGAATCAGTCATTTTCTGTTTTTTTACTGGCGCTCACTTGGGTAAAACAGCCGGATCTTTGGCTAACGAAAGTAGCAATTAAACGCTCAGGGAAATCCTTAACCTTAACCGGGCGGACGTTGCAATCGGATGCGTTGCCGGATTACTTGAATAAGTTATCTACGATTGAAGTGTTTAAAAATATGACATTTAAGGTTTTTGATTTACAGCGTGATGGTAAAGAGTACAAATTTATTGTGAGTTCAGATGCGCAGGAGAAGAACAATGAAACCGTTCTGGAAAGCGTATCACCGTAAGGTTAATGCCTTAACGTTACGCGAACGTAAATACATTGCTGTAGCCAGTGCAACGGTTGTGCTGTCATTTTTCATATTAACTCTTTGGCAACCCATGTGGGGAGAAATAACCCGGATTAATAAAAAAAATGATCAGTTTGTGCTGCAAATTGAAACATCGCAAAACAGTATTAGTGCCTTGGAAAATAGAGCCAAAAAAGATGTTAATGCGCCTTATAAGGCAAAGTTGAGCAATATGAAGAAGCAAGTGCAGGAACAGTTGGATCAAATTAACAATATTACGGCAGCACTTATTCAGCCAGAAAAAATGAATCAGGTATTCAAAGGCTTGCTTACAAAGAATGATCTGAAATTAGAGTCAGTTAAAAATGAACAGGCGAAGACCATTAAATTAAATGAAACGGATCAAGAGAATCAAGCGTTGTTTCAGCATGATTTAAAAATTGAAATGCGCGGAAGGTATTTAAGTGGACTCAAGTATTTGCAGTCTATAGAGCAACAGAATTGGCAGCTCTATTGGGATGAGTTGGAGTTTTCAATGATTGAATATCCAATGGGATCATTACGTATGCGGGTACATACATTAAGTACCAGTGATCAGTTGCTGGGGTTGTGATGAAACTGATTATTGTACTGTGCATAGTTTGCTTTTTTACAAGTCATACTTGGTCAAACCAATTTGATCCAATGGCGCCACCGGGTTTTGCAAAGGAAGTAAAAAAAAGTCAAAAGAAAACCGTTAAAACAAGAACTCGGTACATATTAAGCCAGATCATGGTTAGGCCAAATGGTAATCAAGCCATGATTAATGATGAAATCGTCACCACTGGCAGTTATGTGAAGTCGGCTAGGGTAGTAAAGGTTGAACCAAACAAAGTGGTCTTGGATCAATCGGGTAAACGAATTGTATTGGTATTGGAATATGGTGTACCAAAAGTGAGGCATGAATGATAAGGATATTGAAGGGCATAGGTATTTTTGCCTTTAGTCTGGTTTTGCTGGCGTGTTCTAGTGCGCCTAAAAAATTTGAGATTGCAGAGCAAGCATTAAAAACATCGGATTTGGATGCCTCAAATGTAGTGGTGCCGCAAGCTGCAATGGATGCATTAATGCCTGAAATAGATAAAGGGTTCTTGCCGCAAAGATTTGATGTGGTGGCGAAGAACAATCCTGCTAAGTCATTTTTTAGGGGATTAGTGGAGGGCATGAATTTAAACATCATAGTGCATCCTGATGTTAAGCAGCGTATTACCATTAATCTTAAAAATGTCACCTTGGATGAAACATTAAAAGCCATTCGTGATAACTATGGTTTGCAATACATAGCCACGGAATACGGTTATCGTATTTTGCCAAAAGCGCTACAAAACAAGGTATTTCACTTAAATTATTTGAATGTTTCCCGTCAGGGTAGCAGTGGTATGTCTGTAGCTAGTGGGCATATTTATAATTCAGAAAACACGTCAAATTCTGCTAGTAACGATGCGGTATCCACAGCTACCAAATTAGAAACCCAATCGGTTACGGATTTTTGGAAGAACTTACAACAATCTATTCAGGTCATGGTGGGCAATGGAGAAGGCCGTCGCGTCATTGTGGATGCGCAAGCCGGACTGGTGGTAGTTAGGGCTTTCCCAGATGAGCTAGCAGCGGTAGAAGAATTTTTACATCGTGCTGAGTTGTCTTTGCAGCGACAAGTTATTATCGAGGCAAAAATTTTAGAAGTGACACTGAATGAAGGCTTTCAAGCAGGGATTCAATGGGATTCATTTGGCGCCGGCTTAAATGCTAGTTATGCCGATTCAACAAAAGATGTAGCGGGTTCATTATCCTCTGAAACCATCACCAACCCAGATGCGTTAGGCGGCATTTTTTCTTTGAGCTTTAACACGCCAGATTTTACTGGGGTGATTCAATTATTGCAGCGACAAGGTGAGGTGCAAGTTTTATCTAGCCCAAGAATTAGCACGGTGAATAATCAAAAGGCCGTGATTAAAGTGGGTACAGATGAATTCTTCGTCACGGATGTGAGTACCAATACCACCACCACTACGACCACCACCAATACCAGTCCTGAGGTGAGTTTAACCCCGTTCTTCTCGGGTATTGCATTGGATGTAACCCCTCAAATAGGCAAAAACAATGAGGTGATATTACATGTGCATCCTAGCGTTACCGAAGTGGTGGAAAGTAACAAGGTGATTGAAATCGGCAGCAGCACATTTGATTTACCCATGGCATTAAGCAGTATTCGCGAAACCGATAGCATCATCAAAGCGCAAAATGGACAAGTAGTTGTCATCGGTGGTTTGTTACAAAATAAACGCAAACAAACTGATGCGCAGGTGCCTTGGTTATCACGTATTCCTTTATTTGGGTTTTTATTCTCACAAACGCAAAAGGCACAAACGAAAAGTGAATTGGTTATCTTATTGCAACCTAAGGTAATTGATAGCAAAACGTGGGATCGTGAAGTGGATTATATTCGCCGCACTTTCCCTAGCTGGCAACAGCAAGGAGCAGCTGATAATGAGTAGCATGACGGCATTAAAATTTTCACCTGCCATGGCGGGTGATTCTATGGGTCAAGTTCTCGAAGAATTTCGCGAGTTTTATAACTTGAAGGAAATGCCATTTTCTTTATTACCCAATACACAGTATTACGTTGAACTTCCCAGTCATCAGCAATGTTTTTCTATGCTCATGTTTGCGGTGGCCAGTGGTGAAGGCATTATCAAGGTGATCGGTGAAGTGGGCACGGGTAAAACCCTATTGTGTCGGCGTTTATTAAATACATTGGAGGGTGAGTTTTATAGCGCGTATTTGCCGAATCCAAATTTAAATCCAACAGAATTAAAGCGCGCTTTGGCAAAAGAATTGGGCGTGCAGGATTTAGAATGGATTGAAGATGACGGTTTAATGGATGAAATCAATAAGCGTTTAATTAAACTGGCACAAAACAATAAAAAGGTGGTGTTGGTCATTGATGAAGCGCAAGCCCTGCCGGCATCCAGTATTGAAGCCATTCGCTTGTTGACCAATCTCGAAACCGAAAGTCAAAAACTAATGCAAGTTGTGCTATTTGCGCAGCCAGAATTGGATCAATTACTTGCACAGCACGATTTACGTCAATTGCGTCAGCGCATTACTTACAGTCATGTGATTTCGCGTTTAGATAAACACCATGTTGCCCAGTATGTACATCATAGATTGGCCGTAGCTGGATATGTGGGTGAACCGGTATTTACCGATGAATCCATTGATCAGTTGCACTATTACAGTGAAGGTATTCCTAGATTAATTAGTATCTTGTGTGGCAAGGCCATGCTCATTGCTTTTTCAAAGGGAAAACGCTCCATAGATAAGTCCATGGTTAAGCGAGCAGCCAGAGATACAGAAGGTGTGCGCATGAAAATCAAATGGTTATTCTGAGGCGGGTGTATGAGTGTCATCCATGATGTCTTAAAAGATTTGCATGATCGACATCGCCAGCAGAAACTAGATGAATGCCTGCCATTCATAAAAGATAATGTGGCTGAACCAAATAAGCGAAAGTGGCTGTTGTATTCCACATGGATAGTGACGTTTGCTTGCTTGTACTTGGTTGTTAACTTATCTGTTTTACGTGAGCCGCTACATGATCCTTTGAATGGTTTTTTATCGATGGTTAATCCGATAACTCGAGATGCATCGGATCATGAAGTTGTGCCAGGTTTAAAACCAGAAATTAAATTTTCTCAAAATCCTCATGAAAATAATCTGATGGGTGAAGACGCAATTCTAAGTAAAACGCTTGAGCAATCAGATCAGATAAACCCTGTGCCATTAGAATATTTAGATAGTAAGAAAACGGTCATTGAAGAAGCCGAGATTATTCATCAAGAAATAGAAGATACGACTACTGTACGTAACGAAAAATCATTATCACAATCTATCAATGAAGATTCGATTAAAGAACAAGCCAGCGACATAAAAAGAGCTAAAGCATCTCCCATTGTTCAATATAAATCACAGGAAAATATGAGAGCCGTGGCTGTTTCCACACAGTCCATATTGGATGAAGGAAGAATTAAATTATGGATGAAAGATGAGCCGAAAAAGGTTTGGCCTTATATAAAAAACCATGTTCCTGACTTTATGAATCATACCCATTTAATTGCATTGTCAGCTCAAGCCGAGCAGCGTAGTGAACATCATGATCAGGCTATGTATTTATATAACGTACTTATTAATCGCGAACCTAGACAAGGTCGTTGGAAGATAGGTATGGCCATTAGTTTGGATGCACAAGGCAATCAGGGCTCGGCCAAAACCTATTATCAACAAGGTCTGTCCGATCAAAGCTTACCTGCCGCGCTTAAGCAGTTCACTTATCAACGATTGCAACTATTAGAGGCAGGGGGGAAGAATGATAGATAAACCCCATAAGGTGCGCGTTGGTGATTTACTGGTTGAAAAAGGCATTATCAGTAAAGAACAGTTGATCATGGCGCTGGATGAGCAAAAGCGTTCAGGGCGAAAATTTGGGCGTACGGTTATTGAGCTGGGATTTATTAGCGAAGATAAATTATTGCTGGAATTATCTTCGCATTTTGCCATGCCCTTTATTGATATTTCCCGTTTTCAGTTTGACAGCGAAGTCACGCGACGCTTGCCAGAAAGTATTGCTCGGCGTTATCGAGCCATCATTTTAATGGAAGAACGGGGGCAGTATTTTGTTGGCTTCATGGATCCGCTGGACATTCTGGCAGTGGATGAAGTACAGCGGGCTCTTAAGAAAAAAATCGTTCCAGCATTTGTTAAAGAGCAAGATGTATTAAATGCCATTGATCGTATTTACCGTCGCACGGAGCAAATCGCATCCATTGCAGGTGAATTAGATGAAGAGCTCGGACAAAGCGATTTAGATTTAGATGCGTTATTAGCCGAGTCCGATGCCAGTGAAGCACCGGTTGTGCGCCTATTGCAAAACATCTTTGAGGATGCGGTTCAGGTCAGTGCTTCGGATATTCATATTGAACCCGATGAAAGCGTTTTAAGGGTACGCTTGCGTATTGATGGTGAATTGCAAGAGCAAGTCATGAAAGAGCGACGCGTAGTCAGTGCATTAGTGAGTCGCCTTAAAATCATGAGTGGATTGGACATAGCCGAGAAACGCTTACCACAAGATGGACGGTTTAATATTCGTATATTAGGGCGCAGTATTGATGTGCGTTTATCCACCTTGCCGACTCAATATGGTGAGGCTGTGGTAATGCGTCTTTTAGATCAAACTCAAGGGCTGCTCAATATTAGCTCCTTGGGTATGAATATTAAATTACTTAAGCGCTTTCGCACGTTAATCACTCGTCCACATGGCATGGTGCTCGTTACAGGACCAACCGGTAGCGGTAAAAGTACCACCCTTTATGCGGCATTAAATACATTAAATGCCAGTAATAAAAAAATCATCACAGCAGAAGATCCAGTTGAATATCGATTGCCACGAATCAATCAAGTACAAATAAATAGTAAGATCGATTTAAGTTTCGCCAAAATTTTACGCGCCGCCTTACGACAAGATCCAGATATTATTTTGATTGGTGAAATGCGCGATGCTGAAACCACACAAATAGCTTTGCGCGCAGCCATGACGGGTCACATGGTGTTATCCACCTTACACACCAATGATGCCATTTCTACGCCAGTGCGATTAATGGACATGGGAGCGGATGCCTATCTGGTGGCCTCCAGTTTGAGAGCGGTTATAGGGCAGCGTTTAATTCGTAAAATTTGCCCCAATTGTCGCTCTCCTTATGAATTATCCCCACAAGAAAAAAGCTGGCTGTTGGGTATGAAACCAGAGTTTAAAGATCATACTTTTTATAAAGGAGATGGTTGTCATCATTGTTCGAATACTGGGTATGTTGGGCGCACCGGTGTATATGAACTGTTAGAACTGGATGACGAAATGCTGGATGCCTTAAGGCGAAATGATACCAGCGCTTTCATTAAGTTAGCCAAGAGCAGTGATATGTATTTACCCTTGGCCACGTGTGCGATGGATATGGCAGTGGAAGGCATTACTTCAATTAGTGAAGTATTCAAGGTGTCAGCCAGTTTAGATGATACTGCCTTATCCTTAGCGAGCTTGCGAGGTTAGTATGGCTAAATTCGCATATCGTGCACGAGACAAAAAAGGAGAGCTGCACTCAGGTGAGGTGGATGCAACCCACAAGGGGCAGGTGGCTTCTCGTTTAATGGAAGATAGATTGATTCCTGTGGCCATTACCGAAATTCAACCTAGTGTGAATTTAGAAGAAATATTAAAAGGATATTTGCCCAAACCAAAAATAAATTTAGATGACTTGGTGTTATTTTGTCGGCAAATGCATGCTTTAAGCAAAAGCGGTATTCCTATCATGCGCGCGGTGTTTGGTTTATCCGATAGTACCAAGAACCCAATGCTTAAAGAGATATTACATGATGTGGGCAATGTATTAAGTCGAGGCAATACCTTGAGCCATGCACTGAAAAATCATGAACGCTACTTTAGCCCAATCTTTATTAGCATGGTGAATGTGGGAGAAAGCACAGGGAACTTGGATCATGCCTTTGCGCAATTGGTTTACTATCTGGAGATGCTGCGCGACACAAAGAAAAAAATTACCAGTGCATTGCGTTATCCCACCATGGTAATCAGTGCGATTATTGTGGCGGTAATCGTGGTGAATATTTTTGTGATTCCAAGCTTTGCCGGTGTATTTGCAAAATTTGGAAAAGAATTACCTTTTGCCACTCACGTTCTACTATCGACATCTAACTTCTTTTTACATTTTTGGTGGGTGCTACTATTGCTAGCGGCTGTGGGTCTGACGGCGTTTTTTCATTATATTGCCACCGATCAAGGGGCGTTAAAGTGGGATAAAATGAAACTGAGTATTCCCATTGTTGGCAGTTTACTTAATCGTATTTGTTTATCTCGATTTACCCGTACATTCTCAATGTTAACCGCAGCTGGTGTTCCTATTTTACAAGCATTGGATGTCAGTGCTGAGGCCATTGGGAATCGCCACTTAGAGAAAAATGTAAAGGATATGCGTTCTGGTATTGAGCGCGGTGAATCTCTTTCGCGAACGGCCAATGCCTCAGGTATGTTCACACCTCTCATTTTACAAATGATTTCGGTGGGGGAAGAAAGTGGCTCGCTAGATAGCCTATTAAATGATGCAAGTGACTTTTATGACGAAGAAACAGACTTTGAAATTAAGCAATTAAGCAG
>JBFEWA010000389.1:0-2874 GCA_041546605.1 Bermanella sp. | reverse complement strand
TGGCCGATTTCTGACTCCACTGGCAATACTTTTCTATGCCTATGCCAGGCTACCGATTCATCCGATCGAGACTCTAGCTACCCGTTCACCAATTAGTGAATGAATCATACTCGCGGCCATTAAGTCAAAACCAACATCACGGGTGAAATCATTGGTACTGGATTCCATGTTAACCACAAGCTGTTGAGGTTTATCCCATGCACTAAACGAATGCAACACCGATAAATTTACGCCTCTTACATAACGCTGATGTTTAATTAATAATCGATCTCGCTGTACTCGCTCGCTGTTAGGATCATAATTATACGACTCTGCATTTTGCCAAACCCGATCCGCGTTAAATTGATATATGGTCGCCTTAATATTCGTTTGCTGTGTCACGTCCCAATTACTATCTAGCCTTAACCAGTCACTCTTAGAATCAATAATACTGTCTGCAACATTGTAGTTATTATAACGAGTCGCCAAGTCCACTACGCGATTATCATCCGTATTAACGATTTCACTGCTTGGATTAATTGCATCACTCAGTGGCACCAAGGGCGTCCCCCAATAGGCGGGTAACTGGTCCTCGGCATAACTGCTGTACAGCAAAATATCCAAACCGCTCGTAGGACGATACGCATAAGACACAGACGCATTAAGCGATTGTGAATCCGTATCATCGACCCAGCCATCACTGCTATTGCGGTTTACATCCAAGCGATACGCTTGAGTTTGGTTACTGGAGGCGTTCAAGCCGAGATTATAGGATTGGGTATTAAAGCGGCCATAGCGAGAGTGCACATTGACACTCTGCTCATCAAAAGCTGGCTTTTTAGTGATGATATTCACTGTACCACCCGCTGAGCCTTCATTGGCATTTAACACACTGGCACCCTTTACCACTTCCACCCGATCAAGATTAAACGAGGTTTGCGGGCGCATATTTAATGTGGACATACCCATGGATATGCCATCGTACAACACACCAATGGAATTGCGGGTAAAACCGCGAGTACTAAAGCTATATGGCTCAGAAGGGGATTCCCCAGACAGCACACCCACCATACTCTCAACCACTTCAACCACATTATTTAAGCCACGAGCCTCTATGGTTTTATGGTCCACCATATCAACGGCTGCAGGTATCAATAGATTGGCTAAGGAAAAGGGATTACTGGTATTAGGAACATAAGCAAGATTTAGGCTGCGCACAGCCGCACCGGTCACCTTGATATTCGCTAATTCTTTTAGACTTAAGTCAAAAAAGCCCTCTTCATCCGTCATGGACCAAGAAGAAAGGCTTATTGTGATGACACAGATGCACAATATGCTCGATTTGAGGCTCATTTTCACATGCACCAATTCATATATGTCATATTTCCAGTCTAGACCAATTTGGCAGACTGTGGCCCGGTTAGGCTTTTCTCTCAACCATTTTAAACACTAAACGAGGAAAAAAGCGCTTAAGAGTTAACGCTAATACCGATAACCCCTCGCCCACCACGATTTCTTTCGTGCCTTTGTTCATTTGCGTCACAATCACTTGCGCACACTTATTCACATCCATACCATTTTTAATGTCATCGTCATCCACACCAAAACTGCCGCCATGACCTGTGACCGCATTCTTGGAAACATCGGTTTTGATAAAGCCAGGGGTAATGGTACTCACTTGAATGCCATGTACCCCCACCTCAGCTCGCAGCGCATCAAAAAAACCCATCACCGCGTGTTTCGCTGCACAATATCCAGTACGCCATTTCACACCCACTTTACCGGCCACGCTGGATGTAACCGCAATGTGCCCTGAGCCTTGCGCCACCATGATGGGCAATACCGCTTTGGTAAGTGCGATCTGCCCGATGACATCCACATCCATTAGGGTTTGATACACAGAAAGATCCGTGTCTAAACACAAAGAGCGCTGAGAAATACCTGCGTTATTAATTAACACATCAACGGCCTTAAAATGCGCCACCACCAATGCGGCCTTTTCCGCCATTGCATCGTATTGAGTGACATCCAAGGGCAGCACCAGTACGTCAGCATCGGTTAAACCAAGGGCAACACAATCTTGCTTCACCCGCTCTAATTCCGCCTCACGACGGGCTGACAACACCAACTGACACCCTTGCATGGCATATTGCTTTGCAAGAGCCTCTCCTATGCCAGACGAGGCTCCGGTAATCCACACAACAGACATGTTCGCACCTTATTGTTATTGTTCTGAAAGCAGCGTGCCACGTTAAACGCTACAAAAGCAAGCCACCTCAAGCCGGTTATCTTCTATGATTATGAATACGTTAAACGATAAATTCTGATCATGATCGCACCCCATGTCGCTAAAGCCATTGCTCGCTACTATATTCGTCTTAAATTAGAGGAAATGATTGAGCTGGCTGATCGAAAAGGGGAGAAAGCGGCTTATCACAAATATAAGCGAATGTTGAAGAAGCTGGAGAACAGATCAGCGCAGGACGTTAGACACGAGCGAGAAAGAATCCATCGCTAAGAAATAATCAAAGTGACCGCTCTAAATACCCTAACGAAATTGCTCGATAATTTTGTCGAACCGCGGCGGTTCTCATCCGCTCGCTGGGCCTAGAGATTAAATTTCAATCACTCAGAAACGAAAAATCCCCGCTACTAGCGAGGATCTATAAATTCGGATAGTGCCCTTGCAGGGTGAAAGCCGGAATCGAATCGATTACTGGACATTTCTGATAGGCATAAAAAAACCAGCTACTTGAGCTGGCTTTAAAGATTCGGATGATGCCCCTACAGGGTGAAAGCCGGAATCGAATCGATTGCGAGGCGGAATTGCTCGCCCCGTCCATGGGGCTCGGCCTTCGGCTTGCTGACGCAACCAAAATCGTTCCCGACGATTTT
>JBFEWA010000224.1:0-5612 GCA_041546605.1 Bermanella sp. | reverse complement strand
ACATCAGATAGTTTTTTAATGGTCTCTGGGCTGAGTTTGGCAAGCTGGCCGCCCTCATACATTAATCGGTCAACAGCTAAAATCGCCCCACCGATCCCATTTGCCACAATGGCCAGCCGCTCACCTTTTAAGGTGCGCATGCGCGTAAGCGACTCAACAGACTCAAACAATTCCTCAGTACTATCTACTCGAAGCACACCAGCCCTTAATAGAATGGCCTCATAAATCATATCGCGATGACGAAGCCCACTGGGCACAGGTTCAACAGGCGATTGTGACTGCGGAAAGCGAGAACTCTTAATAGCCAGCACTAATTTCGTACGAGTGGCATTTCGCACGGCCCGCACAAATGACTTAGCATCAGTCACTTGTTCAAGATGCAGCATAATGGCCTTCACCTGCCGCTGGCCTGACAAATAATCAATGGTGTCCGACATACTTACATCGGCACTGTCACCTATGGTTAAAAAGTGAGAAAAACCAATTCCCCTAGCATGAGCCCAATCCAGCAAGGCACTGGCAAGGGTCCCTGATTGCCCTAGATACGCAACCTTTCCAGGTAAAGCGTTAATATGGCTATAACTGGCATTTAAATTCAAATCTGGCACCAGCAAGCCTAAGCAATCTGGCCCCATGATGCGTACACCGTGTTCGCGTGAAAGTTTACGCAGCGGATGTTTAGATGGTCGAAACTGTTCGGCGCGTTTACGCGAGATACCACCGGTTAAAATTAAAACCGCGTGAATTCCGTGACGACCCAACTGCTTGATAATTTTCTCAATGGTATGTGCAGGCGTACAGATAATCGCCAAATCCACATCTTTTGGTAAACGGCCAATTTTTGAAATACACGGCACGCCATGAACTGTCTTATAGCGTCGAACATTCACAGCATAAACACTGCCTTTAAAGCCCGACGTTTTTAAATTCTGTATGACCGCCCCACCCATACTGGATGTGCGTTCGGATGCACCAATCACTGCAATTTTGGAAGGCTCAAAAAACCGCTCTAACCAACGAGTACCCATAAATCCCTAATAAAAAGGTGTTATCAATCAATTAATTGAGTTATATAGACTTATTAAACAAGCCTCAAGCAATTCGTGCATGTCGTCTACATTATTTATACAACACTCTCAATTTGACCAGCATTCTGTGCCACCTAGTCATCCTGAAAGCCCTTTGCGCAATCTGGCTGTTGAAACCCGTCTAAGACAAACCGGCTTATGGCAAGACCTTGCCATACAAAATGCCACAATCGTAGACAAGGAATTATTTAAGCTCGTGCACAGCGCTGGTTATATTGACCAGCTTTATCGTATCAGCCCAGTAAAGGGCATGATTCTGGCTGACCCAGACACCCCTTTGAGCTTCGATACATTAAAAGCCGCAGAAGAAGCGGCCGGCTCGGGCATTCAGGCTATTGACCAAGTGCTCTCTGGGCATTACAAAAACGCATTCTGTGCCATTCGCCCGCCTGGCCATCATGCCGAACCCAATAAAACCATGGGTTTTTGCTTTGTAAATAACGTAGCCTTAGCCGCACAATACGCTTTGTCAAAACCAAACATCAATAAGGTGTTGATCTTTGATTTCGATGTTCATCAAGGCAATGGCACCATAGAAATATTTAAAGACCGTGACGATGTGATGGTTATAAGTAGCTTTCAGCATCCTTACTATCCAAATTCACACTGGGACATTAAATCCGACAACATCATTAATATTCCCATTGAAGCAGAAACAGCCAGCACCCAGTTTAGACGCATGGTTGAACCCAAGGTGATCAAAGCCGCCTCCATGTTTAAACCCGACCTTATATTGATCTCTGCCGGCTTTGATGCCCACACAGACGATCCTATGGGCGGGCTCGACCTCATCGAAGATGACTACCACTGGCTAACCAAGCTCACCATGAGCCTAGCGCAAGATCACAGCCAAGGCCGCATCGTTTCCATGCTGGAAGGCGGCTATAACCTAGAAGCCCTCGCCAATAGCACCCATGAGCACATTCGCGCCCTAACCGGCAAATAAGCACGTTTACTTTCTTTTAGGCGAAAAAAAACCAGATCATTTCTGATCTGGTTTTTAGAATAAATGGCGGAGGAGAAGAGATTCGAACTCTTGGACGGGTATAAGCCGTCGCCGGTTTTCAAGACCGGTGCTTTCGACCACTCAGCCACCCCTCCGCTGTGAGCGATGCGTATATTACTCGATTCGAATTGAGTGTCAACAACATCCATAAAAAAATCTTACTTTTTAACAACTTAGGCAGAACCTTGGGGGCTTTTATTAGTCAAACACAGCAATAGAAAGCTTGAATTTCCCAACAACAACCCTATTATCTGCTTAGTCGGATAACCCAACACAATTGGAGTTTTTACAAATGGAACAACAAACACTTGCCCATTCGCAGGTTAGCAGCGTTGATACCCACAAGGTACTGCGCAACACTTATATGTTATTAGGCATGACATTGGCGTTCAGCGCGATCACCGCAGGCATCGCCATGAGCGTAGGCCTTGGTCGAGGCGCATCTCTTATTATGTCGCTCGCTGCTTTAGCGCTAGTATGGTTTGTTCTACCTCGCACAGCCAACTCTGCCGCTGGCTTGCCTGTTGTATTTTTATTCACAGGCCTACTAGGTGCGTCTTTAGGACCAATCCTTAATCACTACCTAGCTATCCAAGGTGGAAGTGAGATCGTGATGCAAGCTCTGGGCGGTACTGCAATTATTTTCTTCGCCCTATCTGCCTATGTAACAACCAGCAAGAAAGACTTCACCTTTATGCGAGGCTTTCTATTCACAGGCTTGATCCTCGTTATCGTTGCTGCCATCGGCTCTATGATTGCATCTTGGGCATTTGGCGTTGATGTTTCTGCATTCAGCCTAATGATCTCAGGAGCCGTTGTACTACTAATGTCTGGCTTTATTCTTTATGACACCAGCAGCATTATTCGTGGCGAACAAACCAACTACATCATGGCGACTGTTGGCTTATATCTAAATATCTACAATTTATTTACTAGCCTTCTTCACATTCTTGGCGCTCTTAACGACGACTAAGTAGATAGCCATAAAACAAGGAGGGGCAACCCTCCTTTTTTATTTAAAAGCAATTATGAAATTCTCAATCCTGGTTCTCTCAAGCCCTTACTCCTCTCAAAGCCATTTGAGTGCTTTGAAATTCGCTCAAGCCTGTATCGAACAACAGCATCAGATTTACCGTATTTTTTTCTATCATGATGGCGTACATGGCGGCTCAGAACTTCAAGCACCACCGCAAGATGAGCCCAATATCGCAAAGCAATGGCAAGAGCTGGCCCAGAGCCACGATATTGATTTAGTTACCTGCATTGCAGCAGCCCTTAAGCGAGGCATTCTCAATCAAGAAGAAGCCACTCGCTACAGTAAAGAGCACTACAATCTTGCAGAGAAGTTCGATCTATCTGGCCTCGGCCAACTATTGGACGCACAAATCCATTCAGATCGAGTTATTACATTTGGCTAAGCTATGACGCACGATATATTAATCTTACAACGCCAAGCGCCCTACGGCTCAAGCCTTGCTCGAGACGGTCTAGACTTTATCCTAACCAGCGCCGCTTACGATCAAAATTTAACGGTTTTGTTCATGGGCGATGGTGTTTTTCAATTAATCAAACACCAAGACAGCAAAGCCATATCGTTAAAGAATCACAAAAGCGCATTAGAGGTTTTGCCACTTTACGATGTGGAAAATTTATTTGCCGTACAAGAAGATTTAGACACCCGTGCCATTAATAAAAGCGACATCATTGACTCAGTGAAAACCATCACCCTCACTGAAGCCAAAACACTGATTGAGCAACACCAAAAGGTGATAGGATTCTAATGACACTGCACATCATTCAAAAAAATCCATTTAGCCATAACGCCTTGGCCAATTGCTTGAAAGTTGCGTCAAAAAACGATGCCCTATTACTAATGAATGACGGTATTTATGCTTGTCAGCATGAGCTATTGAAAGACACCAATCTAAACGTATTTGCATTAACCGATGACTTGGCTGCCAGAGGCATTACACCTCCAACTGCAATCAAGTCCATTGAATACACTGAATTCGTTTCACTCTGCACCGAGTACGATAAAAGCATTAGTTGGTTTTAAGATAATGGATCAATCACAGTTCGACGATGAAGGTTTTTTGCTCGACTTAAGCATCTGGAGTGAAGACCTCGCAAAAGAAATCGCATCACATATCGATATTGAATTAACCCCAGCGCATTTTGAAATCATTCATGCGCTGCGTCATTTTTACCAACAACACGAAGTGGCTCCAGCCAATCGCCCCTTTGTAAAACTCATTAAAAATGAATTTGGCCCAGAGAAAGGCAATAGCATTTACTTAATGACACTTTTTCCTGAAAGCCCAGCTAAAATCGCCGCAAAAATTGCAGGGCTTCCCAAACCAGCGAATTGTTTATAATGACCATTGAACACCCTTTTGCACAATACGTCCGCATCTTAGGCAAAGGCCGCAAAGGCTCTCGCTCGCTTACTTATGATGAAGCCCTAAGCGCCATGACCATGATTTTAAATGGCGAGACAGAAGACATTCAGCTCGGTGCATTCATGATGCTATTGCGCGTCAAAGAAGAAAACGCCGATGAACTAGCGGGCTTCACGCAAGCCACAAAAAACTTTATTGCTAAAAACATCCCTAGCCACATACACGCCGATTTAGACTGGTCTAGCTATGCAGGGAAGCGTCGACAGCATCCCTGGTATTTACTGTCCGCCCTCGCACTGGCAGACAATCAAATCCGAGTCTTTATGCATGGGGCCGATGGCCACACCCAAGGTCGCATCTACAGTAAAGGGGTTTTAAAAGAATTAGGCATTCCCATCGCGAAAAGCTGGCAAGATGTTGAGCATCAATTGGATTCTGACCATTTCAGCTTTTTATCCATGGAGCACCTTTGCCCCAAACTGCAAAGTATTATTGATTTGCGCAATACATTTGGACTGCGCTCGCCAGTACATAGCTTTTCAAGACTATTAAATCCGTTAAATTGCCCATCTATCACTCAGGGTATTTTTCACCCGGGCTACGGCCCAAGCCATCAACAAAGTGCCAATTTACTGAAATACAAACGCTTATCTATTTTGAAAGGTGAAGGTGGTGAGTGCGAAGTAAACCCAGATTCGGTTATTAAAATGCATCACTGCTTTGAAGGTGAACTGATTGAAGAAGAATGGCCATCCATATTTCCCAAGCGTCATGTAAAACCAACCGAGCTGAGTAGCGACGATCTTATAGCCCTTTGGAAAGACGATGCTAGCAATGAGTATGGCCTAGGGGCCGTATTAGGAACACTGGCCTATACAGCACGCTTAATGGGTAAAGCAGAAACCTACGACGCCTGTATGGAACAGGCAAGGTCTTGGTGGGCGCGTCGAAACCTTAAACGTTTCGACTAAATCAATCTGTTGCTTGCTCTAATAATTGCAATAGTCGACGGGCCAACGCTTCAAACGCGGCGGCCTCTTCATTTTCACGAGACGCGCTTAAGCTAAACAACAAGCGCTCAATCTCTTCTCGACTCATGTATTGAATAGTAACGGGATT
>JBFEWA010000468.1:0-1977 GCA_041546605.1 Bermanella sp. | reverse complement strand
GACACCACCATGAGCATCCCGGTTTATGTTAAACGGGGCAAGCGCAACGGTCCTACGCTGTTTTTAAGCGCGGCCATTCATGGTGATGAATTAAATGGCATTGAAATTATTAATCGCATTATTAATAGCAAGGCCATTCGCACGTTAAAAGGCACATTAATCGCGGTGCCCATGGTGAATGTTTACGGTGTATTGAACCAAAGTCGCTATTTACCAGATCGTCGCGATTTGAACCGCTCATTTCCTGGATCAAAACGAGGTTCATTGGCCGCACGTATGGCCTATACGTTTTTAAATGAAGTGGTAGCCAAAGCGGATTACGGCATCGACTTTCATACTGGGGCTATTCACCGCAGTAATTTGCCGCAAATTCGCGCCAATTTAGACGATGCCGAAACCTTAGATTTGGCCAAAGCATTTGGTATTCCTGTGTTATTAAATGCCAATTTAAGGGATGGGTCATTGCGTCAATGCGCGGCGGATTTGGGTACCAAGATTTTATTATACGAAGCCGGTGAAGCGTTGCGCTTTGATGAGTTGGCTATTCGTGCAGGTGTCAAAGGGGCCATAAAAGTGATGCGTCACTTGGGCATGCTTAATAAAAGTAAATCCCGTGCAAGCAAAGAAATCGAGCCCTATATTGCCCGTCAAAGTGGTTGGGTGCGTGCCAGCGAGAGTGGTTTGGTGATGCACCACAAACAATTAGGGGATTTGGTCAATAAAGGGGATGTGCTGGCCACCATCAGTGACCCTTACGGGCAAAAACTGGATGATATTGTGAGTCACTCTGACGGCATCATCATTGGCAAACAAAACATCCCCTTGGTACAAGAAGGGGAAGCCATGTACCATCTTGCCTACTTTAAAGAGCCAGATGACGTCATGGAAAACTTAGAAATTATGAACGAAGAACTGTTACCAGAGGAATACAACTAATTATGTGGGACATACTCATTGGCATTGGGTTTATTTTTGCTTTTGTGGTGCTAAGCAATGCCATCGAGAATTGGATTGAGCGCCTTGGTCGTAAACGTCAAGTGAGCAATGATCGAATTTTTTACATTCAAAAGATCATCAAACTCATGGGGTTTGTGGCTCTGTTGCTCACAGCCGGTTTGGTATTAGGGTTTAACTACAGTGAATTCAGTTTCATTGTGTCGTCCATATTTGCAGTTGTGGGTGTGGCCTTGTTTGCGCAATGGTCCATCTTAAGTAATGTCACTGCCAGTTTGATTATATTTTTCTTTTTTCCATATCGCGTGGGTGACAGTATTCGTATTACCGAAGAAAAAGAAATTTTACAGGGTGAGATTATGGAAATAACATTATTCCACCTCATCATTAAACGCGTAGATGGGGATATTTTGACTTACCCAAATAGTTTGGTGTTTCAAAAAGCCATCATTATTCACCCAAAAACAAAATCGTTAGCCGAAAAACATACAGAGCCCAAAGATGAAGCATAACAAAATTACCGTGGGCGCATTGGAAGTATGCGACCTGCCCCAGCTAGAAATCACTAAATTACACATGCGAGTGGACACTGGGGCACAAACTTCTTCTTTGCATGTGGACAATATTGAAGAATTTAAAAAAGATGGGCAGCTTTGGGTCAGTTTTGATATTCACCCAGATGTTCACAATGTGGCCACTGTGGTGCGTCGCCAAGCCAAGGTGCACGACACTCGAGTAGTGAAAAGTTCCAGCGGCGACAAACAGCAACGCCATGTGATCGAAACGCAAATCGTATTGGGCGGACAAAGCTGGGGCATTTACTTAACCCTGACAGATCGCTCTTCCATGACGTATTTGATGCTACTTGGTCGCCAAGCCATGCAGGATCGTATTTTAGTCGACCCTTCTGTGGAATATATCTTGGGCCAATAAGCCCATTTAGACGTTTAAATCCACACGCTGCGGATTACTTGAGTAATCCGCGTGCAATAATTTCCTTCATCACTTCTGACGCGCCCCCAT
>JBFEWA010000036.1:0-14865 GCA_041546605.1 Bermanella sp. | reverse complement strand
CACAGTTCTACTTCCGTACAACTGACGTAACTGGTGAGTGTCTACTACCTGAAGGCGTTGAAATGGTAATGCCTGGTGATAACGTTCAACTAGGTGTTGAACTAATTCACCCAATCGCGATGGATGAAGGTCTACGTTTCGCGATCCGTGAAGGTGGTCGTACTGTAGGTGCGGGCGTTGTTGCTAAGATCATCGAATAATCGTTGATTAAACAGTGCTAATAAAAAGGCAGCTTCGGCTGCCTTTTTAGGTGAAAGCCTTGGTCAATATTTGATTGGGGTGTTCTGTCTGGTGAGAGCTGGATGGAATGTATGCGAGGGGTGTCTAGCTAAAATTATTTAGTAAAACTGCGCTAAATAGTTGATTTTTATACTAGCTTGAGTAGAATGCACCGCCCGTATATCGGGATAGGCCAGTAGTTCAATTGGTAGAGCGTCGGTCTCCAAAACCGAAAGTTGGGGGTTCGAGTCCCTCCTGGCCTGCCAAATTTTTTAAGGAAGTGGCACATGTTGCCACTTTTTTGCTATAGGAATTTGCGAGTATGAGTGGAAACACCAATGCCACAAAATCGCCATTAAACGCTATTAAATGGTTGCTTGCTATTGCAGTAGCAGCCGCAGCGGTTGTTGGTAATCAGATGTATGCGGAAGTGGGTTTGCTGTATCGCATATTAGGTGTGGTTGCATTATTTGCAGTAGCATTTGGTTTTGCTGCTATGACCACTCAAGGCAAAGCCTTTTTGACCTTGCTGAAAGAAGCTAATATAGAGCGCCGTAAGGTGGTTTGGCCGACTCGTCAAGAAACCGTACAAACCACTTTAATTGTTGTAGCTGTGGTTATTCTGGTTGCAATTATCTTGTGGGGTCTAGATTCTCTGCTAAGCTGGATCGTTTCTAGCGTTATTGGATAGGAGAGCCCAATGGCTATGCGCTGGTATGTTGTTCATGCCTACTCAGGTTATGAAAAGCGAGTGATGAACTCGCTAAAAGAACAGATTGAACTGCACGGTATGCAGGATAGCTTCGGTGAAGTGTTGGTGCCAACCGAAGAAGTGATCGAAATGCGCGACGGTAAAAAGCGCAAGAGTGAACGTAAGTTCTATCCAGGTTATGTGTTGGTAGAAATGGATATGAACGATGCTTCTTGGCACTTAGTAAAAGAAACCCCACGTGTAATGGGTTTCATTGGTGGTACGGCAGACAAGCCTGCGCCAATCACTAAGAAAGAAGCGGATGCCATTCTGCAACGTGTTCAAGATGGTGAAACGGCTCAGCCTACTCATAAGACTATTTATGAGCCAGGTGAGATGATTCGAGTAATCGATGGTCCGTTCGCTG
The DNA here is from genome assembly GCA_041546605.1 of Bermanella sp. GTDB lineage: Bacteria > Pseudomonadota > Gammaproteobacteria > Pseudomonadales > Oceanobacteraceae > Bermanella. The sequence continues at coordinate 13,528 of JBFEWA010000036.1, read as the reverse complement.
ACTTTAATGGTGTGGTTGAGCATGTTGATTATGTGAAGTCCCGCCTAAAAGTGGCAGTTACAATATTTGGTCGTTCTACGCCTGTCGAACTTGAGTTTGGCCAAGTAGAAAAATCTGCCTAATTTGCCCTGTTGGCAAATAGGTAAGTGCTCGTAAACATTAATAACAAGAATAGCTGGCAAGATCATAAGTAATTGTGATTTTGGCCGGCTTTTCATGCAGTTAAGGTTTGCAGGGTGCTTGTTTAACCGGGGAGCCGAAAGGCGTTATCACCCAATGTGAGGTAATCATGGCTAAGAAAATCGAAGCTTATATCAAGCTACAAGTACAAGCCGGTGCAGCTAACCCAAGTCCTCCAGTAGGTCCTGCGTTAGGTCAGCACGGTCTAAACATCATGGAATTCTGTAAAGCGTTCAACGCTTCTACACAAAAGATGGACGGTCCAGTACCGGTTGTCATCACTGTGTATAGCGATCGTAGCTTTACGTTTGAAACCAAAACTCCACCAGCGTCTTACTTGCTTAAGAAAGCTGCCGGCCTTAAGAGCGGTTCTGCCCGTCCTAACACTGAAAAGGTTGGTAAAGTAACTCGCGCTCAGCTAGAAGAAATCGCTGAGATCAAAATGAAAGACCTAACAGCTGCTGATATGGATGCTGCTGTACGTACAATCGCTGGCTCTGCTCGCGCGATGGGTCTTGATACAGAGGGTGTTGAGTAATGGCTAAGTTATCTAAGCGCGTTAAAGCGTTCCGCGAAAAAGTAGACGTACTTAAGACTTACAGCGTTGCTGAAGCGGTATCAATCTTAAAAGAAGTATCTAGTGTTAAATTTGCTGAGTCTGTAGACGTAGCTGTTAACCTAGGTATCGATGCACGTAAATCTGACCAAAACGTTCGTGGTGCAACTGTACTTCCAAACGGTACTGGTAAAGAAGTTCGTGTAGCAGTATTTACTCAAGGCGCTAACGCTGAAGCAGCTAAAGAAGCTGGTGCAGACGTAGTAGGTATGGATGATCTAGCTGCTCAAATGAAAGGCGGCGATCTAGATTTTGGCGTAGTTATCGCCTCTCCAGATGCTATGCGCGTTGTTGGTCAACTAGGTCAAGTATTAGGTCCTCGTGGTCTTATGCCTAACCCTAAAGTTGGTACTGTAACTCCTGACGTTGCGACTGCGGTTAAGAACGCTAAAGCAGGTCAAGTACGTTACCGTAACGACAAGAACGGTATCATTCACTGTTCTCTAGGTAAGGTTGCTTTCGAAGAGAAAGCGATTGCTGAAAACTTGGCAGCACTAGTTGCTGACCTTAAGAAAGCAAAACCTGCTAATGCTAAAGGCGCTTATGTTAAGAAAGTAACTCTTTCTACTACCATGGGTCCTGGTATTGCGATCGATTTATCTACTGTTGACGCGTAATCAACAATAGAGCAAAGAACTTTGGGGTCCTCTCCTTGTGAGGGGACTGTCAAAGACCGCAGGTGTAAGTGAGTTGAGAGGCTTTACGAGTCTGAATTCCAAATCACTTACTTAATGGCCTGCGCAGATGGTGTGCGCCCCGATTCAGAATTTTGAATTAAGTACTGAGTTAAGTCGCACCTAACTTGCTCGTAAGAGCATAAACATGACTTGTAGGAGTTGAATGTGGCTTTAGGTCTGAACGAAAAGAAAGCGATTGTCGCTGAAGTTCAAGAAGCTGCTTCTGGCGCTCTATCAGCAGTGGTTGCGGATGCCCGTGGCGTAACTGTTGGAGCGATGACTGCTCTTCGTAAAGAAGCTCGTGAAAACGGCGTCTGGATGAAAGTAGTTCGTAACACTCTAGCTAAGCGTGCAATCGAAGGTACTTCAGTTGAGTGTCTATCTGACTCTCTAACTGGTCCAAGCTTAATCGCATTCTCATCTGAGCACCCAGGTGCTGCAGCGCGTATTTTCAAAAATTTCGCGAAAGAGAACGATAAGTTTGAGCTTAAAGTAGCTGCTTTCGAAGGTGAGTTAGTAGATTTCGGCATGTTGGCTTCTTTGCCAACTTACGACGAAGCTATTGCGAAGCTTATGGCTGTTATGAAAGAAGCAGCAGCTGGCAAATTGGTACGTACCATTGCAGCTGTACGCGATCAGAAAGAAGGCGAAGCAGCTTAATCAATTTATTAAGCGGCTTTCTTTTAAAGAATATATTGGGCTTTGTGCCCCTTAAGTTAGGTATTTAAAAATGGCGATTTCTCAAGAAGATATCCTGAACGCAATTGCGGAAATGTCTGTAAAAGACGTTGTTGAACTAGTTTCTGCAATGGAAGAAAAATTCGGTGTAACTGCAGCTGTTGCTGCTGCTGCTCCTGCTGGTGGCGACGCTGGCGGTGCTGCTGAGCAAACTGAATTCGACGTAATTCTTACTAATGCTGGTGAGAAGAAAGTTAACGCTATCAAAGCAGTTCGTGAAGCAACTGGTCTTGGTCTTAAAGAAGCCAAAGCTATGGTTGACGGCGTTCCTGCTGCAGTACGTGAAGGCGTATCTAAAGAAGAAGCAGAAGAGCTTAAAGCTAAGCTTGAAGCTGCTGGTGCACAGGTTGAACTTAAGTAATATTAAGTTTGATTCTTGCATTGCATAAAGTGAGGCGCTAAGTTATTTAGTTGCACACTGGCTGGTGGGCTATTGTCCGCCGGCCTTTTTCCGTTCTGAGCTGAGTTGTCTAGTAGTTTGTTGTTAGTCTATTTTGGCCAGTCGGCGGCTTTTTGAAGCCAAACGCGCGGGACTTCGGGTCCATATTACAAAACCTTCATCAAGGTTTTAGTCTAGGTGATACAGCTGGGGATTGCTGATGGCGTACTCTTACACAGAGAAAAAACGAATCCGTAAGGATTTTGGCAAGTTGCCAAGGGTGATGGATGTCCCCTATTTGCTTGCTATTCAATTAGATTCATATCGTAGCTACTTGCAAGCGGACAAGGCAGTGGATGCACGCGTGGACATTGGTCTACATGCGGCGTTCAAGTCGGTATTTCCGATCGTAAGCTACAGTGGCAGTGCAGCACTTGAGTACGTGAGTTACCGTCTAGGTGTGCCTGTATTCGACGAAAAAGAATGTATGTTACGTGGCGTGACCTATGCGGCACCGCTACGCGTTAAGGTGCGTCTGATCATTTATGATAAAGACTCATCCAATAAAGCTATTAAAGACATCAAAGAGCAAGAAGTGTACATGGGTGAAATGCCTTTGATGACCGATAATGGTACTTTCATTATCAATGGTACTGAGCGTGTTATCGTATCCCAGCTTCATCGCTCTCCTGGCGTGTTCTATGATCACGACAAGGGTAAAACACACTCTTCTGGTAAGCTGCTATACAGTGCTCGAGTGATCCCTTACCGTGGTTCATGGTTAGACTTTGAATTTGACCCTAAAGATTTGGTTTATGCCCGTATTGACCGTCGCCGTAAACTTCCGGCCACGATTCTATTGCGTGCTCTTGGTTTTGAAACCAGCCAAATTCTTGAAATGTTCTTCGATAACGACAAATTCCAAATCGATGGCGAAGCTGTTCGTTTAGAATTGATCCCAGAACGTTTACGTGGTGAAACCGCTTCTTTTGATATTAAAGATCCAAAAGGCAATGTGATTGTTGAAGAAAGCCGTCGTATTACGGCGCGTCACATTCGTCAGATGGAAAAAGAAGGCATGACCACTCTAGAAGTACCATCTGAATACTTCTACGGTAAAACCATTGCGAAAGACCTAGTTGATCCTTCTACTGGTGAGCTGATTGCAGAATGTAACAGCGAAATCACAGTTGAATTGCTAGAGCAAATCGTAGCCGCAGGCATTAAAGAAGTAGAAACCATCTACAGCAACGAACTAGACTGTGGTGCGTTCATTTCTGACACCTTGCGTATCGATCCTTCTCGCACGCGTTTAGAAGCGTTAGTTGAAATCTATCGCATGATGCGCCCTGGTGAGCCACCAACCAAAGAATCGGCTGAAGGCTTGTTCGAAAACCTATTCTTCACTGACGAGCGTTATGACCTATCTGCGGTAGGCCGTATGAAGTTCAATCGTCGTCTAGGTCGTGAAGAAGTTGAAGGTTCTGGCACCCTAAGCAACGAAGATATCATCGATGTGCTAAAAGGCTTGATCGATATCCGTAACGGTAAAGGCGAAGTGGATGATATTGACCACTTAGGTAACCGTCGTATTCGTTCTGTAGGTGAAATGGCTGAAAACCAATTCCGTGTTGGTCTAGTACGTGTTGAGCGTGCTGTACGTGAGCGTCTGTCTATGGCGGAATCTGAAGGCCTAATGCCGCAAGATTTAATCAACGCTAAGCCAGTTGCTGCAGCGATCAAAGAATTCTTTGGTTCGTCTCAGTTGTCTCAGTTCATGGACCAAAACAACCCGCTTTCAGAAGTAACGCACAAGCGTCGTATCTCTGCGTTAGGCCCTGGTGGTTTGACACGTGAACGTGCTGGCTTCGAAGTGCGTGACGTACACGCCACTCACTATGGCCGCGTATGTCCGATCGAAACGCCTGAAGGTCCAAACATCGGTTTGATTAACTCGTTATCGACTTATGCACGTACTAACGAATACGGTTTCTTAGAAACACCGTACCGTAAAGTGGTGGATGGTAAGGTAACCGACGACATCATGTACTTGTCTGCCATCAACGAATCTAACTATGTTATCGCACAGGCGTCAGCGCCACGTGATGAAAATGGTAAGTTGACCGGTGACCTGATCAGTGTTCGTCACAAAAATGAATTTACAGTAACGCCACCTGAAAACGTAACCCTGATGGACGTATCTCCACAGCAGGTTATCTCGGTTGCTGCTTCTTTGATTCCGTTCCTAGAACACGATGACGCCAACCGCGCATTGATGGGATCGAACATGCAACGTCAGGCGGTACCAACTCTAGTGGCTGAAAAACCATTAGTGGGTACAGGTATCGAAAGCAACGTAGCACGCGACTCTGGTGTGTGTGTGGTTGCGAAACGTGGCGGTGTAATTGACACAGTGGATGCTTCTCGCATTGTTGTTCGTGTAAACGACGATGAGATTCAAGCGGGCGAAGCCGGTGTGGATATTTACAACTTAACCAAATACACCCGTTCTAACCAAAATACTTGTATCAACCAAAAACCATTGGTTCGTCAAGGTGATTCGGTTGAACGTGGCGACATCATGGCAGACGGTCCTTCCGTTGACCTTGGTGAGCTTGCCCTGGGTCAGAACATGCGTATCGCGTTCATGCCTTGGAACGGTTACAACTACGAAGACTCCATCTTACTATCCGAAAAAGTGGCGCAAGAAGATCGCTTGACCACTATCCACATTCAGGAACTAACCTGTGTGGCGCGTGATACTAAGTTAGGGCCTGAAGAAATTTCTGCGGATATTCCAAACGTAGGTGAATCTGCGTTAGGTAAGCTAGATGAGTCCGGTATCGTTTACATCGGTGCTGAAGTGAACCCTGGTGATATCCTAGTAGGTAAAGTGACGCCTAAAGGCGAAACCCAACTTACTCCAGAAGAAAAACTACTGCGCGCCATCTTCGGTGAAAAAGCGTCTGACGTGAAAGATACCTCTCTTCGCGTGAAAACCGGTACCACAGGTACGGTTATCGACGTTCAAGTATTCACCCGTGATGGTGTGGAAAAAGATCAACGTGCTCGCGACATTGAGAAGTCACAGTTAGATCAAGTACGTAAAGACTTAAACGAAGAATTCCGCATTGTTGAACAAGCGACCTTCGAACGTCTATCTCGTACCTTGTCTGGTGTGAAAGTGGCTGCGGCGCCGGGTCTTAAGAAAGGTGATACCTTATCTGACGAATATCTAGCTGAGCTTGAGCACAGCCAATGGTTCAAGATTCGTCCACAAGACGAAAGCGCAGCTGAACTTCTAGAGCGTGCTGAAGAAGCCCTAGAAGAGCGTCGCAAAGAGCTTGACGAGAAATTCGAAGATAAGAAGAAGAAACTGCAAACCGGTGATGACTTGGCCCCTGGCGTTCTGAAGATCGTTAAGGTTTACCTAGCCATCAAACGTAAGATCCAGCCGGGTGATAAGATGGCAGGTCGTCACGGTAACAAAGGTGTTATCTCAGCGATCATGCCAATCGAAGATATGCCTTACGATGAGAAAGGCGTACCGGTTGATATCGTGCTTAACCCACTAGGTGTACCGTCACGTATGAACGTGGGTCAGATCCTAGAAACACACATGGGTATGGCAGCGAAAGGTTTGGGTGAGAAGATCGATGAAATGATCAAGCAACAGCGTGCTGTTGCCGATATTCGCGAATTCTTAGGCAAGATCTATAACCACAGCGACGAAGTGATTCAAGAAGATCTGGATAGCTTCAACGATGCGGAGATTTTAGAGCTAGCTGGCAACTTGCGTAAGGGTGTGCCTATGGCAACACCTGCATTCGATGGCGCCAAAGAAACCGAACTGAAACACATGTTACGTCTAGCGGACATCCCAGACTCAGGTCAGGTGACGTTATTTGACGGGCGCACCGGTGATCAATTCGATCGTCCTGTGACCGTGGGCTACATGTACATGCTGAAACTGAACCACTTGGTAGACGACAAAATGCATGCTCGTTCTACTGGTTCTTACAGTCTGGTTACACAGCAACCATTGGGCGGTAAAGCGCAATTCGGTGGTCAGCGTTTCGGGGAGATGGAAGTGTGGGCACTAGAAGCATACGGTGCTGCATATACGCTTCAGGAAATGCTAACTGTTAAATCCGATGACGTTACCGGTCGTACCAAGATGTATAAAAACATCGTGGATGGTGATCATCGTATGGAACCAGGTATGCCTGAATCCTTTAACGTATTGGTTAAAGAAATTCGTTCTTTGGGTATCGATATCGAACTCGAAAACGAATAAGGCTCTGATCCTATATCAGATTATGGACGCGGGTTTCGGCCCGCGGTTATTAACTCCGCTAGGAGCTAAAGGCAGATGAAAGACTTATTAAATTTGCTACGCAAAGAGTCTCAGGCTGAAGAATTCGACTCAATTCGAATCGGCCTTGCTTCACCTGATATGATCCGTTCATGGTCATTCGGTGAGGTTAAAAAACCAGAAACAATTAACTATCGTACGTTCAAACCTGAACGTGATGGTTTGTTCTGTTCACGTATTTTTGGTCCTATCAAAGACTACGAATGCTTGTGCGGAAAATACAAGCGTCTAAAACACCGCGGTGTTATCTGTGAGAAGTGTGGTGTTGAAGTAACCCTTGCTAAAGTACGTCGTGAGCGTATGGGTCACATTGAACTGGCGAGCCCTGTTGCTCACATCTGGTTCTTGAAGTCTCTACCAAGCCGTATCGGTTTGATGCTAGACATGACCTTACGTGATATCGAACGTATTCTTTACTACGAATCATTTGTTGTGATCGATCCAGGTATGACCACGCTTGAAAAAGGTCAGCTGTTGAACGATGAGCAATACTATGAAGCCATCGAAGAGTTCGGTGATGAGTTCGATGCGAAAATGGGTGCAGAAGCGGTACAAGCCCTATTAGCGGACATCGATCTTGAGCACGAAGTGCAAGATTTGCGTGAGCAAATCCCAGCCACTAACTCTGAGACTAAGCTTAAGAAAATTTCTAAGCGTCTTAAGTTGCTAGAAGCGTTCCACAAATCAGGTAACGATCCTAAGTGGATGGTTATGACCGTACTTCCGGTTCTACCACCTGATCTACGTCCATTGGTTCCATTGGATGGCGGCCGTTTCGCGACTTCAGATTTGAACGATCTTTACCGTCGTGTAATCAACCGTAACAACCGTTTGAAGCGTCTATTAGAGCTTAACGCGCCTGACATCATCGTACGTAACGAAAAACGTATGTTGCAAGAGTCTGTGGATGCGCTATTAGATAACGGTCGTCGTGGTCGTGCAATCACTGGTTCTAACAAGCGTCCTCTGAAATCTCTTGCTGATATGATCAAGGGTAAACAAGGTCGTTTCCGTCAGAACCTTCTTGGTAAGCGTGTTGACTACTCAGGTCGTTCTGTAATTACCGTAGGTCCATACTTGCGCCTACATCAGTGTGGTCTTCCTAAGAAGATGGCACTTGAGCTATTTAAACCATTTATCTTCAGCAAACTTGAGCACCGTGGTCTAGCCACTACCATCAAGGCAGCGAAGAAGATGGTAGAACGTGAAGAAGCGGTTGTTTGGGATATCTTGGATGAAGTGATCCGTGAACACCCAGTGATGCTTAACCGTGCGCCAACCCTTCACCGTTTGGGTATCCAAGCGTTTGAACCGTTACTGATCGAAGGTAAAGCGATTCAGTTGCACCCACTTGTGTGTGCGGCCTATAACGCTGACTTTGACGGTGACCAAATGGCGGTACACGTTCCATTAACCACCGAAGCTCAGTTAGAAGCCCGTGCGTTAATGATGTCTACCAATAACGTACTATCACCTGCAAACGGTGACCCGATCATCGTACCGTCTCAGGACGTTGTACTGGGTCTTTACTATATGACCCGTGATCGTGTGAACGCTCGTGGTGAAGGTTCTATTTTCGCTAACTTAGAAGAAGTTCAACGCGCTTACCGTACTGGCCAAGCCGAACTTCACGCGAAAGTGAAAGTACGTATTACACAAACTGTTTACGCAGAAGATGGCTCTGAAGTCACCACTACTAACGTTGAAGATACAACCGTTGGTCGTGCGTTGTTATTCGAAATCGTACCAAAAGGTATTCCTTTTGAAGCGGTTAACCAAGCCATGAAGAAGAAAGCGATCTCTAAATTGTTAGATATGGCTTACCGTAACTGTGGTCTGAAAGACACGGTTATCTTCGCTGACCAAGTTATGTATACCGGTTTCCAATATGCGACTAAGTCTGGTGCGTCTATCGGCGTAAACGACTTCGTTATCCCGGATGCGAAAGCCAAAATCATCGGCGAAGCAGAAGGCCAAGTAAAAGAAATCGAAGATCAATTTGCGTCAGGTCTTGTAACTCAAGGCGAAAAATACAACAAGGTTGTGGATATCTGGTCTCGCGCTAACGAATTAGTAGCGAAGGCGATGATGGACAACCTAGGTACTGACGAAGTGGAAGATCGTGACGGCAACATCGTTGACCAAGAATCTTTCAACAGCGTTTACATGATGGCCGACTCCGGTGCTCGTGGTAGCCCGGCACAGATTCGTCAGCTAGCAGGTATGCGTGGTCTGATGGCGAAGCCGGACGGCTCCATCATCGAGACACCGATCACGGCAAACTTCCGTGAAGGTCTATCGGTTCTTCAGTACTTTACCTCTACCCACGGTGCGCGTAAGGGTCTTGCGGATACCGCATTGAAGACGGCGAACTCGGGTTACCTAACACGTCGTTTGGTTGACGTGGCTCAGGACGTGGTAGTAACAGAACAAGACTGTGGCACTGACGATGGCTTGATGATGACGCCATTGATCGAAGGCGGCGACGTGGTCGTTCCACTGGGTGGTCGTATCCTTGGTCGTGTAATCGCTCAAGATGTAATCAAACCAGGTACTGACGATGAAGTGGTGGCCCCAGCGGGTACCCTAATCGATGAGAAATGGGTTGAAACCATCGAAGCGGCTAGCGTGGACGAGCTAAAAGTACGCTCTCCAATTACCTGTCGTACTAAGTTCGGTATCTGTGCGCAATGTTACGGTCGTGATCTAGCACGCGGTCACTTGGTGAACCCAGGTGAATCTGTGGGTGTTATCGCGGCACAGTCTATCGGTGAGCCAGGTACACAGCTAACCATGCGTACGTTCCACATCGGTGGTGCAGCATCTCGTGCTACCGCTATCGACAGCGTACAAGTGAAAAACGCCGGTACAGTACGTCTTCACAACATGAAGACGGTAGAACGTGAAGACGGTGCGTTAGTACTGGTATCTCGTTCAAGTGCCATCGCCATTGCCGACGAATTCGGTCGTGAGCGTGAATTGTATAAACTGCCATACGGTGCAGTGGTAACGTCGAAAGACGGCGCCAAAGTAGAAGCTGGTCAGAAGATCGCTTCTTGGGATCCACATACACACCCAATCATCACTGAAGTAGGTGGTCGTATTGAGTTTGTTGGACTAGAAGAAGGTATCACCATTACTCGTCAAACGGATGAGCTAACGGGTCTTTCTACTATCCAGGTTATGGATCCAACTACCCGTCCTGCGGCAGGTAAAGATATCCGTCCTATGGTTAAGCTTGTGGATGAGAAGGGTGAAGACATTAACTTCCCTGGTACCAACACACCAGCTCAATACCTACTACCAGCGAACTCCATGGTGAACCATGAAAATGGCTCCATCGTGAAAGTGGGTGATGCGATTGCACGTATCCCACAAGAAACCTCTGGTAACAAGGACATCACCGGTGGTCTACCGCGCGTAGCGGACTTGTTCGAAGCTCGTAAGCCGAAAGAACCTGCGATTCTTGCAGAAGTATCCGGTGTGGTTGGCTTCGGTAAAGAGACCAAAGGTAAGAAACGTTTAGTGATTACGCCGAAAGATGGTTCTGATCCATATGAAGAGTTAATCCCTAAATGGCGTCACATGAACGTATTCGAAGGTGAAAGCGTTGAGAAGGGTGAGGTTATCTCTGATGGCCCAATGAACCCGCACGATATCCTTCGTCTACTAGGTGTTAGTGAACTAGCGGTTTACATCACCAACGAAGTACAAGAAGTTTACCGTTTACAAGGTGTAGGCATTAACGATAAGCACATCGAGACCATCATCCGTCAGATGTTGCGTAAAGTTGAAGTGGCTGATTCTGGTGATACTAACTTTATCCAAGGTGATCAAGTTGAATACTCAGATTTCCTAGAGCAAAACGCGTTACTAGAAGGTCAGGACAAAATGCCTGCCAAAGGTCAGCGTCAGCTATTGGGTATCACCAAAGCTTCCTTGGCTACTGAATCCTTCATCTCTGCGGCCTCGTTCCAAGAAACGACCCGCGTACTGACTGAAGGTGCAGTAACCGGTAAACAAGATCACCTACGTGGTCTGAAAGAAAACGTTGTAGTTGGTCGTCTGATCCCAGCGGGTACAGGTTTGGCCTACCACAGCGAGCGCAAGCGCAAGCGTGAAGAGCGTGAAAACGATAAGTTGAAACCTCTGACTGCACCAAGCGTGAGTGCTGATGATGTCGAAGCTGCATTGTCCGAAGCATTAAAAGACAACATTTAATGCGAGGTAAACCAAGGGTCTTATAGCTCTTGGTTATAAAGAAAGGTGTGCAATTATTGCACGCCTTTCTTGACTCTAATCTGGACAGTGATTAGACTTCGGCCCCCTGCGTCAGGTGCAGTTGCGTCTGGCGTTTTTGTATTTACTCATTGGAGTTTACTAATGGCAACGATCAACCAGTTGGTTCGTAAGCCTCGTAAGCGTCAAGTTGCGAAATCTGACGTTCGTGCATTGCAGGCTTGTCCTCAGCGTCGTGGTGTTTGTACCCGTGTGTACACCACTACACCTAAGAAGCCTAACTCTGCATTACGTAAGGTTTGTCGTGTTCGCTTGACCAACGGCTTTGAAGTATCTTCCTACATCGGTGGTGAAGGTCATAACTTACAAGAGCACAGTGTTGTGCTAATTCGCGGCGGTCGTGTAAAAGACTTGCCTGGTGTGCGTTATCACACCGTACGTGGTGCACTTGACTGTGCTGGCGTAAGCGATCGTAAACAAGCACGTTCTAAGTACGGTGCTAAGCGTCCTAAGTAAGAGTCATTAAGTTTTAATACTTAGTGAGTCTACTTAGACGTCACATTTAAAGATAAGAGTAAGGTTGGGCCCACAATTACTGTGAGTTTGCTCATGTACTCCTGAAGAAGAGGCTTATCAGATGCCAAGAAGACGCGTCGCCGCTAAGCGTGAAATACTGCCAGATCCTAAGTTTGGCAACTTAACGCTAGCGAAGTTTATGAACCACGTTATGGAAAGTGGTAAGAAATCCATCGCCGAAAAAATTGTTTACGGTGCATTGGATAAAATGGCCGAGCGTAATAAAGACGCCGACCCAGTTGAATTATTCGAAAAGGCTCTTGAAGCTGTACAACCTATGGTTGAGGTTAAATCTCGCCGTGTAGGTGGTGCGACGTATCAAGTACCTGTAGAAGTACGTCCTTCTCGTCGTATGGCGCTAGCAATGCGCTGGATCGTAGAAGCAGCACGTAAGCGTGGTGAAAAATCCATGGGTCTACGTCTAGCTAACGAATTGCTAGATGCTGCTGAAGGTAAAGGTTCTGCGATCAAGAAACGTGAAGATGTGCACCGTATGGCTGAAGCCAACAAAGCATTCTCACACTATCGTTTCTAATGATTTAAGGACGAGGAAGTGGCACGTACTACTCCAATTAATCGCTACCGTAACATCGGTATTTGCGCTCACGTAGATGCGGGTAAAACCACCACTACGGAACGTGTACTTTTCTACACCGGTCTTTCTCATAAGATCGGTGAGGTACACGATGGCGCAGCGACCATGGACTGGATGGAGCAAGAGCAGGAGCGTGGTATTACTATCACCTCCGCTGCTACCACCTGTTTCTGGTCGGGCATGAGCCAGCAATTTGACCAGCACCGCATTAACATCATCGACACCCCTGGGCACGTGGACTTTACCATTGAGGTAGAACGTTCATTGCGTGTGCTAGATGGTGCCGTGGTTGTATTGTGTGGTTCATCCGGTGTTCAGCCACAAACTGAAACCGTGTGGCGTCAAGCAAACAAATACGAAGTACCGCGTATGGTCTTCGTAAACAAAATGGACCGTGCCGGCGCTGACTTTTTTATGGTTGTTGAACAACTTAAAAAACGTCTTGGTGCTAATGCGGTGCCCATCCAAATTAACATTGGTGCAGAAGACGAATTCAAAGGCGTGATTGACCTCATCTTGATGAAGGCCATCATGTGGAATGAAGCGGATCAGGGTATGACATTTATCCTTGAAGACATTCCAGCGGATCTCGTTGATACAGCCAATGAATACCGTGAGAGATTACTAGAAGCTGCGGCGGAAGGCTCTGATGAACTAATGGATAAATACCTTGAAGAAGGGGATTTAACCGTTGAAGAAATCAAAGCGTCCATTCGTAAGCAAACCCTAGCCAACGAGCTAGTACTAGTAACTTGCGGTAGTGCTTTCAAGAACAAAGGGGTTCAAGCGGTACTCGATGCCGTTATTGAATACCTACCTTCGCCGACAGAAGTTAAAGCGATTGAAGGTGTATTAGATGATGCAGACGAAACCCCAGCGGTTCGTGAAGCATCTGACGAAGCACCCTTCTCTGCACTTGCATTTAAAATCGCCACCGACCCATTTGTAGGTACGTTAACCTTCATGCGTGTTTATTCTGGTGTACTAAACTCTGGTGACAGTGTTTACAACACAATTAAGCACAAGAAAGAACGTATCGGTCGTATGGTGCAAATGCATGCCAACAACCGCGAAGAAATTAAAGAAGTACGCGCAGGCGATATCGCCGCAGCCATTGGTTTGAAAGATGTGACCACAGGTGAAACCCTGTGTG
>JBFEWA010000397.1:0-2770 GCA_041546605.1 Bermanella sp. | reverse complement strand
CAGCCGGCGCAAATGGAACAAGATGATGTGATCGATGTGTCCGTTGCCAGTGGCGCTGCGCCGATAAAACTATTGTCTGAGTTATCTAGCAAACCTAAATCTGAAGTGACAGGGCAGGGCAAAACAGAGCCCTTATGCTGGGCGGTGGGGCCTTATCCTGTTGAGTTGGATGCGAAGCATTTATATGCGCGTATGTTGGCAATGGATATTGATGCCAAGGTGAAGCCTCAGTCTGTGGTGATTAAAGAAGAGTTTTGGGTGTATCTGGAGCCATTGGCGAATCGCAAGCAAGCCATGCGCAAGCTGAAAGAGTTGCAAAAGCGTAAGGTGGACAGCTTCGTGATTACGGAAGGCGAGCTGGAGAATGGCATATCGTTAGGTTTATTCGGTAAGCAGTCGTCTGTGGATAGATTGCTGGCCAAGTTGAAAGAGAAAAATATCACCGCCAGTGTGAAGCCATTGGTGCGAACCCGTAATCAATACTGGGTGCTGGCTCCGGTGAATACTCAGTATCCCATGGATGAGCGTACTCGCGATCGACTCATGGAAGGGCGTAAGCAACCTTGGGTGCAAATTCGTTGTGAATCGGGTTTGCCTCAGGCATAAAACTTGGGTATAGTGCGCGCCCTCTTCGTTGACTTCTTTACGAAGAACGGCGGGTCGTATCGACTAAGTGTTTGAAAATATGTAATTTTTAATAGAATTACTTGACACTCAACACAAGCATCGGCACAATCTGCGCCACAATTTGGTGGGGTTCCCGAGTGGCCAAAGGGATCAGACTGTAAATCTGACGCGAAAGCTTCGCTGGTTCGAATCCAGCTCCCACCACCATGATTTCTAGGCAAATCTTAAAGCAGTACAGATTGAGTTAGCCTTTAAGGTTTTGCGGGTATGGTACAATGGTAGAACCTCAGCCTTCCAAGCTGATGATGCGGGTTCGATTCCCGCTACCCGCTCCAGTGTCGCTGATATAGCTCAGGCGGTAGAGCGCATCCTTGGTAAGGATGAGGTCGGCAGTTCGAATCTGCCTATCAGCACCATTATGAAAGTTTTAATCGAAGGTGGTTTATATCCTGTGATGGGATGGGCTGCCTTTTTGTGTATATGTACTTGCTAAAAAACTGAGGCGTTATTATGGCTAAGGAAACATTTGAACGTAGTAAGCCACACGTAAACGTGGGCACCATCGGTCACGTTGACCACGGTAAAACTACTCTAACAGCTGCACTAACACGTGTTGCATCTGAAGTATTCGGTGGCGCAGCGGTAGATTTCGCTAACATCGATAACGCCCCAGAAGAGCGTGAGCGTGGTATCACTATCGCGACTTCTCACGTTGAATATGAAACAACTGATCGTCACTACGCGCACGTAGACTGCCCAGGGCACGCCGACTATGTTAAAAACATGATCACTGGTGCGGCTCAAATGGATGGTGCGATCCTAGTATGTGGCGCGACTGACGGCCCTATGCCTCAGACTCGTGAGCACATCCTACTATCTCGTCAGGTAGGTGTACCTTACATCGTAGTATTCCTAAACAAAGCAGACCTTCTAGCAGAAGACTGTGGCGGTTTCGGTACTGAAGAGTACAACGAAATGCTAGAGCTAGTAGACATGGAACTACGTGACCTACTATCTGAATACGATTTCCCAGGCGATGACACTCCAATCGTTCCAGGTTCTGCATTGATGGCCCTAAACGGTGAAGATGCTGACGAACTAGGTACGTCTGCAGTTAAGAAGCTTCTAGAAACTCTAGACTCTTACATCCCTGAGCCAGAGCGTGCAATCGACGGTTCTTTCATCATGCCGATCGAAGACGTATTCTCTATCCAAGGCCGTGGTACTGTAGTAACTGGTCGTGTTGAGCGCGGTATCGTTAAGACTGGTGAAGAAGTTGAAATCGTTGGTATCAAAGATACTACGAAAACAACTGTTACTGGTGTTGAGATGTTCCGTAAGCTGCTAGACGAAGGTCGTGCAGGTGAGAACTGTGGTGTTCTTCTACGTGGTACTAAGCGTGATGAAGTACAACGTGGTCAAGTACTATGTAAGCCTGGTTCAATCTCTCCACACACTAAGTTCGAAGCTGAAGTATACGTACTAGGTAAAGATGAAGGTGGTCGTCACACTCCATTCTTCAAAGGTTACCGTCCACAGTTCTACTTCCGTACAACGGACGTAACTGGTGAGTGTCTACTACCTGAAGGCGTTGAAATGGTAATGCCTGGTGATAACGTTCAACTAGGTGTTGAGCTAATTCACCCAATCGCGATGGACGAAGGTCTACGTTTCGCGATCCGTGAAGGTGGTCGTACTGTAGGTGCGGGCGTTGTTGCTAAGATCATCGAATAATCTCTGATTATTAAGATCTAGCTTCAAGCTAAAAAAGGTCACTTCGGTGGCCTTTTTTTATGGCTATAGAAAAGCGTTGGTCGGGCGTCAGGAGTCTGGTGTCGAACGCTAAAGAAAGGTTGCAGAAGTGGCTTTTTGTCTCTGAGGTTTGTTCGTGCATGCGATCAGGCAATGCAGCCGTTGATAATCCCTAGGCATTTATTCTGTAGGAACCCGCACCTGCGGATCACTCGCAGGTGCGAGTTCGTACAATTGTTAATGGTTGACAGCGACAGCTAGGAAATTAAGCTCTCACATCTCACATCTCACATCTCACATCTCACATCTCACATCTCACATCTCACATCTCACATCTCACATCTCACATCTCACATCTCACATCTCACATCTCACATCTCACATCTCACAT
>JBFEWA010000156.1:0-7086 GCA_041546605.1 Bermanella sp. | reverse complement strand
ATCTTTGAATATCTGCATGCGTTGCGCAGATAGGGCCACTGATTGAGGCTTAATACGCTCTGCTTTCATGGTCTTAACTCGATGAATAAGTAAATACAAACAGACGAATAAAGTCAGGCCTATAAGGCTGCTGCAGGCTAGAACAAGGTGTTGATCTAGGGTCATGGTATGGCTTCCTTGGTAAATGATAGGAAAAGTCTATCGCATTAGAAGCCAGTGGAGGGTTGGCAATATTGACATATTATATGTATATAAAGACAATCGACACATGAAGAAACCTATTTATAAAATTGCACTGCTTGCCTATGAGGATGTCATTCCTGCTACCTTGTTTGCGTTTCGTGACTTAATTATGTTTGCCAACATGATTGCCAGTGCCTCCCATGGAGGAAATATTCAGGTGGATCTGGTCAGTGCAAATGGTGGGCAGGTTCAGTTAGGCGGTGGTACAGCAATTAATACAAAATCATTATCGCGTACGCAATATGATGCCTTGGTGGTGCCTGGGTTTATTATTTCGAATAAGCAAGCATTCAACTTATTAGAAGCCCGCTTGCATAAGGAAATTGCTTTAATAAAGCGTCAATATAATAAAGGTGTTTTGATTGCGGCTAATTGCGTCGGCGCTTTTTTATTGGGGGCGGCGGGTATATTAAACGGCCATCGAGTCACCACCTCTTGGTTGTTTGCGGAAAAATTGGCCATGCTATACCCAGAAGCAAAGGTAGAGCCCAAGCATGTGCTAATTAAAGATGATCCCATCCTGTCTACCGGAGCATTTTCTGCCATGAATGATTTGGCTGGTTTTTTTATTAAGGCGCATCTTGGTAAAGAGGTTCTAAGTCAAACACAGAACTTAACATTATCACCAGGGGTAGGCGGTAATCAGGATAGATTTATTGATTCACGCTTGCAGTCAGTCAAGCATTCTCCCTTTGTTGAACGTGTGCAAAGCTGGTTGCAACAGCATTTGGATCAAAAGTATTCGCTGGATGCCTTAGCTCAGTCCCTGTCCATGACGCCACGTACCTTAATGCGGCGTTATAAACAGGAAACACAATCCACGCCTTTACTTTATTTGCAACAAAAGCGGATGCAAAAGGCTAAGCAATTATTAATCAATAGCGATCTCAGTGTGGAGCAGGTGGCTGAGCATGTTGGGTATCAGGATGTAAATGGGTTTCGCAAAGTCTTTTATCGCGAAGTCGGGGAGCGCCCCAGTGTATTCAGAAAGACAATGGGGGCTCAATACGAGTATTAATGTTTTTTGCCCACGTCCCAATAGCGTTGCATTTCAAAATATAAAAATGAAGCCGTCCAAGTAATGAGCACTAGGCCGGTAAGGGATTCAATACCGGTCAAATAGCGCAGATGTCCATTGGGCTGAATATCGCCAAACCCCAGTGTGGTGTACACGGTGAAGGAAAAGTAAGCGCAATCCATGAGACTGCCATTGAATTCGCCACTTAAGTGTCCCCAACCTTCCGCGTTGTTCATAAAGTGATAGGCAATGGCAAAAATCCAAATCTCTATTGTGTGAGCAACCAAGGCGCCAAATACACCGGCCACAATGCGGAAGCGATGGCGAATTTTCATTTTAGGAATGTACGCGCTAATGCGATAGAGGAATTCGTAGTGGACTAAAACAGAAATAGCCACTACTAAGGTATTTATAATAAAAACGGAGACCATTGAACCCCCTATGTACTGGGTAGATAAGAACAGTCTAACCCATATCATGGTAAAAGGTGAATGACTGTTCTTATAGGCGTTATTGGTTACGCTTCTGATTCGTAGAAGGTTACTTCACCTGTGGCGATATTATGTATGCCGCCTACAAGAATGATCTGTTTGTTTTCGATGAGTTCTTTCAGGATCGGACTGCGTTGCACAATACTGGTCATGGCGCGTTTCACATTGATGAGGGTTACCTTGTCCACAAATTCATCATTGCTGGAGGTGCGATCTTCCTTAATGGTTGTTTCATCATCTATGGCAGGGCGAATTTTAGCGAGCAGGTTGGTGAGGTTTCCCATTTCTACATGATCACAGGCACCTTTGATGGCGCCACAATGTGTATGACCAAGTACGGTGATGATTTTAGAGCCGGCTACTTTGCAGGCAAATTCCATGCTGCCCAAAATATCTTCGTTAATAATGTTGCCCGCAATACGCACGCTAAAAATATCACCTAGCCCTTGGTCAAAAATAATCTCTGCTGAGGTACGGGAATCAATGCAGCTAAGCACAATGGCGAAAGGGTGTTGCCCTTCAGAGGTTTCGTTGGCTTGTTGCAGCAAATTGCGGTTTGCTTTGAGGTTATTAATAAAGCGCTTGTTGCCTTCTTTTAATAAATCCAAAGCCATGTTGGGTGTGATGGCTTCCTGCATCTCTTTGGTCAGAGTTTTCATGTTATTCGCCTGAATATCAAAGGGATTTCAATGGAATTTGACCATTGAGTTAACAATCTCGATTGTGTCGAGGGGCGCTAGTATAAACGCAGTTTCACAAATGATGAAATCCAGTGAGAGAGGAGTATTGCGAGTATGTCATCCTTAACTGGGTACATATCTGGTTTCTTTCTGCTTGGAGGTCGTTGCTGTTTTGACTGCATGCTTTCCATTATAAAGCTTAAATTTTAGACGCTATAAATAACCATGGATTGTTTCAATGACGCTGGCTACTCGATTAGGAATAGGGCGTTCCCGGTTGGTGCACAAAAATAAGCTCTCACTTACGCTTTGGTTAAGTTCGTGAGCTTGGATTGCCTCAGGATTATTGAAAGCTTTAACCGCAAAGTCGGGCAGAACGGTAAAACCTAAGCCCAGTCTTACCGGCTCCAAAATCAAATGAATCTGATTGCAAAACCCATTTACGCTGAATTGACTAATATGCTGAAACTCAGGGTAATTTTTCGCCAATAAAAGGGTGGCATGGTGGGCACCGTCGGGGTGATTGATAAAACCAAGAGATTGCAATGTGTCCCAACTAACGTCTTTTATTTTCTTAGGGGTTACCAGTAATAATTTTTCTTGGGTTAAAGGTTCACTCAATAAGCTGGGATGCGCGCTTAAGCTTGTCATTAACCCTAAATCCGCTTCATTTTCGCTAATGGCCTTTTCAACACTGGAGTTAGGGGCGAATCGATAATCAATTATGAGCTTTGGGTGTTGCGCTTGCAGGCTGAGCAATTGCGGGTAGAGCTTAAGGCCAATACTGCCTGGTGATATGACGTTGACCTTGCCCTCAAAAGCGGGATCACTCAATAGACTCTGTTCTAGATCATTTAAAGATTGAATGATCTCTTTGCCTTGATCGTATACGCGCTTGCCGGCATCGGTTAAGGCAAATTGTTTGCCTTGTCGAGTCAGTAGGGTTTGTTGAGTTTGCTCCTCTAATTTACGGATATGCTGACTGACGCCAGATTGTGTCATGTAGAGCTTATCTGCGGTTCGCGTGAAATGACCCACCTCAACAAGAGTACAGAAGGTGCGTAGCAGGGTTGGATTTATCATTACAAGATATACTCAAAAATATAATTAATGATAATTTAACATACTAATTCATGGGCGCTAATCTTGCCACCTAACCATTTTGGAGGACAGGTTATGAATAAGGCGTACCCAAGAAACTTTTCCCATATCGGCATTTCAGTGCCGGATCTAGATGCAGCAGTTAAATTTTATACCGAGGTAATGGGCTGGTACTTGATTATGGAACCGACGGATATTACCGAAGATGACAGCGCCATAGGCGAAATGTGTACGGATGTATTTGGGCCAAATTGGAATAAATTCCGCATTGCTCATTTATCCACTGGAGATCGAATTGGGGTGGAGTTATTCCAGTTTGAGAATCAAACCAACCCTCAAGATAACTTTGAATATTGGAAAACCGGTATCTTTCACTTTTGTGTGCAAGACCCAAATGTAGAAGAGTTGGCAGAAAAAATTGTGTTAGCCGGAGGCAAAAAGCGCATGGCTGAGCCTCGCTATTATTATCCTGGAGAGAAGCCTTATCGCATGATTTATATGGAAGACCCGTTTGGCAACATTCTGGAGATTTATAGCCATAGCTATGAATTGATTTACAGCGCCGGGGCGTATTAAAGCCCGAAATGGCTTAAAACCATGCGCATAAAGCGCATGGCTTGAATGGCAAAGGATTATCCAGGGTGCCCTGGAAACTGCTTACCGTTGTCGCCAATCTTTAACCAATTAGGCTTTTCGGCCACAAATTCATGAAAAGCCATTTCCAGATCTAAATCATCATCTAAGCAGTCGGCAGATATTGGAAAAGATTCGCTATTACTCAGTACTTCACCCAGTGACGTGCCACACTGCGAGCAAAAGCAGCGATCATATTGATAAGGTGGCACAGCTTTGTATGTACTGATGTGCTCTTGCCCTTGGGTTAACTTGAAAGCATTGGCTTTCACAAAAGCCAGATGACTAGCGCCTACTTTGCGACAGCGGCTACAATGGCAGGTGCCTAGCATGCTTGGCTTTTCTGTCACCTCAAACTGTACGGCACCACAGCAACAACTTCCTTTCCACATACTTGTCCCTCTTTCGTTCGGTGTAGAGCGGCGATCGCTCGACATTACAAATGCTGGGCCATTAAATAACAAAATACTGTATATAACAACAGTATTATGCCGTTGGAGATCCCTATTAGGGAGTGGAGCTAATGATAGCTCTTTGCTATCAAGTCTATTGAAACTATCAATTTCATCTATTTTTACATTTCACCCAGAATACTTCTCATGGATTCGACGTGAGAATTCAATTGAGAAACTAACCATCAATAGGGTGACAACATGATCAACACTGAAATCAAGCCATTTACAGCCACCGCTTTCAAGCAAGGTGAATTCGTTGAAGTAACTGAGAAAGATGTAAAAGGTAAGTGGGCTGTTTTCTTCTTCTACCCAGCTGACTTCACTTTCGTGTGCCCAACTGAGCTAGGCGACGTTGCGGATAAATACGAAGAGCTACAAAAGCTAGGCGTTGAAGTGTATTCAGTATCCACTGACACGCATTTCACTCACAAAGCGTGGCACGATAGCTCTGAAACTATCGGTAAAATCAACTACTACATGCTTGGCGACCAAAACGGCAGCATCACTAATAACTTCGGTGTTATGCGTGAAGGTCAAGGTCTTGCAGACCGCGCTACTTTCCTAGTAGACCCAGATGGCATCATCCAAGCCATGGAAATCACTGCAGAAGGCATTGGCCGTGATGCAGACGATCTAATGCGTAAAGTAAAAGCGGCGCAATACGTTCGTAACAATCCAGGTGAAGTTTGCCCAGCTAAGTGGAAAGAAGGTGATGCGACGTTAGCGCCTTCTTTAGATCTAGTAGGCAAAATCTAACTTAGAGCTTGTTGCATTGGTCAGGCGTCGTTAAAAAATTTCGATCAGTGCTCACGTATAAAAGCATACGCTGCGCGTGATCGAAATTTTTAGCCTAGCCTGATCTGCTTCACATACGCTCAAAGTGGGGATGTTAATGTAATTTGAATATTCCCGATGAAGCTTCTGCAATAGTAGTTACAAAATATTGCAGAAGTGGATTGCCTAAAAACAGGCAAAAAAGATTTATGTATTTATAGTTGGCCTCCAGTTTAGGAGAGAAATATAGGGAGAATCAGTCTCCTACTTTTATTAGTAAATAGAAAGGTATCACTATGTTAGATCAAAATATGAAAACCCAATTAAAGGCTTATTTAGAGAATTTAAAAACCGAGGTTCAGCTGGTTTTAAGCCTAGATGACAGTGATACAGCACAAAAACTTCATGGCTTGGCCACGGATATAGCTTCTTTATCTGACAAAGTCGTGGTGGTTGAAGATAATGGCGCATCTGCGCGTAAGCCTATCATGCAAGTGGTTAATCCAAAGAAACAAACCGCATTAGGTTTTGCCGGTTTGCCTATGGGGCACGAATTTACTTCATTGGTATTAGCACTGTTGCACAGTGGTGGTCACCCAATGAAGTTAGAGCCAGAAGTGATTGAACAAATTTCGAATTTAGATGGTGAAATGAATTTTGAGATTTTCATTTCTTTGAGCTGCCAAAACTGTCCGGATGTGGTGCAAGCTTTAAATATGATGGCGGCCATTAATCCGAAGATTAAAACCACCATGATTGACGGTGCCGCTTTCCAAGATGAAGTGGCAGAGCGCAACATCATGGCAGTACCAAGTGTCTTCTTAAATGGCGAGCACTTTACTTCAGGTCGAATTTCGTTAACCGAAATTCTAAATAAAGTGGACACAGGTGCCGCCACGAAGAAAGCCGCTGCGTTGAATGAAAAAGAACCCTACGAAGTATTGGTCGTGGGTGGTGGCCCAGCGGGTGCTTCTGCTGCGATTTACTCTGCGCGAAAAGGTATTCGCACCGGTGTGGTGGCGGAGCGTTTTGGTGGCCAAGTCATGGATACCATGGGGATTGAAAACTTTATATCTGTTAAAGAAACCCAAGGTCCAAAATTGGCCATGGCCCTTGAAGAACACGTTAAAGAGTACGACGTGGACATCATGAGTGAGCAAAAAGCCGCCAATGTGATTCGTGCTGAGAAAACCGAAGATGGCTACATTCATGTGGAGCTAGAAAGTGGCGCCACGTTAAAAAGCCGCAGTGTGATTTTGTCTACCGGTGCCCGTTGGAGAGAAATGAACGTGCCTGGTGAACAGGAATACCGTAATAAGGGTGTGGCGTACTGCCCACATTGTGACGGGCCATTGTTTAAAGGTAAAAAGGTAGCCGTCATCGGTGGTGGTAACTCTGGTATTGAGGCCGCCATTGACCTTGCGGGTATTGTTGAGCATGTCACCGTCTTGGAGTTTGCCGACACCTTGCGTGCTGACCAAGTGTTGGTAAATAAAGCCAATAGCATGGGTAACATTACCATTATTAAACAAGCACAAACCACAGAGGTGGTGGGTGACGGCACTCGCGTAACGGCCCTTAAATACATTGACCGTGTGAGCGGTGATGAAAAGCAGTTAGAGTTGGCGGGCATTTTTGTGCAAATTGGTTTGGTGCCAAACAGTGAATTCCTGAAAGACAGTGGTGTGGCT